>QKGJ01000349.1 GCA_003251275.1 Ignavibacteria bacterium | reverse complement strand
CCCGAGATTTTTCAGGAAGACAGTGTCTAGCTTGACGTACCTCCTCCACGTTCTAAATATCCCTAGATAATCCGAGAATGAGTTGCAGCAGGATTTCTAAGAAACGCTGTCAGCCGAACAGCGCGAATCCTATATGTTGTGAGTTGCCAGAAAGGCTCTATCCTTTGAGAGGAGCTGGTAAACTTTATCATAAAAACATAGAGGCCTATCACGAAACAATGGGCTCATTTTTATCGCTTTGTGAACTATCAACAAATGACAAATAGCAGACGTATCCTGTGAATTGTCTGAATCAATGGTAGAATTTTAGACCTAAACGAGAATGCGACGTTGCATTCTCTCGCATGGCTTTTCCAAGTACCCAGGAAGGGCTATCGGTTTCTCTCCCCAAGAATTGGGAGCCAGTCGTGGCTGAAAGACGAATTGTTTGCATCATAGACAATGATGTCCAAAGATATCAAAAGCTGCAAAATATCCTGGAAGATCATGACTATTCGGTATGCAGGATTACCGCCAATAAAGGGGCCTTCAAATCTATCCTCGATGCGAACCCTGACCTGGTTCTTCTGAGCGCAGATGTTACAGAAATCAATCTGTACGAACTCATCGATACCTTAAACAACGATATACGAACCATCGATATCCCCGTGGTATTCACAACAATCCCGGAGGAGATTGAGACCCGGACCAAAGTCATCAAGTCGAGCGATGACCTGATTCTGGAACCATTTGACGAGCGAGAGGTCATCGCAAGGATCGAACGGCAAGTTACCGTTTCAAAGGTTCGTATGGCTTTACGCGAGTCCGAAGCAAAATTCCAGTCAGTCATGGAGTCGGCTATCGATGCGATTATCTCTGCGGACTCCGATGGGAATATCCTCTCCTGGAACAAAGCCGCCACAGCCATATTTGGTCATTCCGAATCAGAAGTAATTGGCAAGCCGATAGAAATAATCATTCCGGAACGATTCCGAAATGCCCATGCCGAGGGGATCAAAAGAGTCACATCCGGAGGGGCGAGCCATGTGATCGGTAAAACCGCCGAACTTGCCGCTATCGACAAGAGTGGCAAAGAGATACCGGTAGAATTATCGCTGGCCACCTGGTTCCTTGACGACAAGCGATATTATACGGGGATTATCCGAAACATCGAGGAACGCAAGCAGGCGGAGCAGAAGTTCCGGTCGGTGACCGAATCGGCCATTGATGCCATCATCTCTGCCAACAACAAAGGGGAGATCATTAGCTGGAATCAGGCTGCGACGCGCATTCTCGGATTTGACGAGCAAGAAGCCGTTGGCCAATGTCTTGAAATTATCATTCCAGAAAGGTTCCATGATGCACATCGCAATGGCATGAACCGTTTCACCAAGTCCGGAGAAGCTCACGTCATCGGCAAGACGGTCGAACTTGCGGCGAGAACAAAGGCAGGCGACGAGGTTCCGATTGAGCTGTCGCTTTCGACGTGGCTGGTCCATGACGAGCGCTATTACACCGGCATTATTCGCGACATCGGTGAACGGAAAAGAGCCGAAAAGGCACTCCGGGAAAGCGAAATGGCACTCCGGGAAAAATCTCTGGAAATGAAGAACAAAAACCGGGAACTGGAAGCGACCCTGAAACAGATCAACGAGATGCAGAGTCAAATGATCATTCAGGAGAAGATGGCCTCACTGGGTAAGCTCAGCGCTGGCATGGCCCATGAATTAAACAACCCCGCTTCTGCCGCACAGCGCAGTGCTGCTCACTTACAGGGCATGTTATTGCGATTGCAGGACGTGCAGGCGCGGATGGGGGCGATTACATTCGACGAGCGCCAGGTTAGGGTATTCGCTGAACTTGACAGGGTTGCCATTGAGCGTTCACATGAACCTGTGGAAATCAACGTCCTGGCCCGCACTGAGGAAGAAAACGATCTTGAGCAGTGGCTGCACGATCTGGGCAACACCGCTGCCAACGATATCGTCCCTGCTTTTGTGAATGTTGGCTTCGACCGAGACGAACTCCACGAACTGGTGAAACAGT
>QKGJ01000162.1 GCA_003251275.1 Ignavibacteria bacterium | reverse complement strand
ACATTCGTTCTTCGAAGAACAACATCAGCCCCCCCTCTTTCAACTCTGAAAATCACCAAATCAGCACTCGAGAATGAGTACTTCTCACTCACTATAGATCCAGAAAGCGGGTGGGTGAAGAGCATTATCGACAAGCGGAACGGCCGCGAGGTTCTCGCAGGTTACGGCAATGAATTGCAATTGCTCGAGGATCGACCCTCGGCTTGGGACGCATGGAACATCGGTCTGACGGGGGAAAAGTATCCGTCACAGTTCCGGCGGGCCGAGGTGATTGAAACCGGACCCGTGAGAGTTGCGCTGCGTTTGCGAAGAGAATACCTGAAACCGGGCGTGCAGAAGGACTTCCCAACAGAGAACTTCCCCTCCACGTTCTTCACACAGGATGTTATTCTCTCCTCCGGGATCGATCGGATTGAATTCCGGACAAGGGTGGATTGGTGGGAGGACAAGACAATGCTCAAAGCAACCTTCCCCCTTTCAGTTAGCGATACCGTCGCCACATTCGACATACCGTATGGAACAATCCGACGCTCAACTCTCTCGAGAACGAGCAAGGAGAAGTCCCAGTTCGAGGTCTCGGCGCAACGGTGGGCGGATCTGTCGCAACCGGAATACGGCGTGAGTCTTCTCACAAAAACTAAGTACGGCTTCGATATTAAGGAAAACGTCATGCGATTGTCGCTTCTCCGTTCCCCGCAATGGCCCGATCCAACAGCCGACCGAGGAAAGCACGAGATAGAGTATGCTTTGTATCCTCATGCCGGTACGTGGAGAGATGCCGGAACGACTCGACGATCTCTGGAATACAACCGTCCGCCTATTGCAATCGTCACCACGGCTCACAAAGGCACGCTTCCCTCCTCGGATTCCTTCATATCAATTTCTCCTTCGAATGTAATCCTCACATCGTTAAAGAAAGAGGAGGAGGGCAGCGCATGGGTAGTCCAATATTACGAAGCAGAGGGAAATGCAACAGAAGTGGTTCTCACCCTCCCCCGTGAAGTGAAGAAGGCAGTTACATCGAACTTCTTGGAAGAAGATGCCGGGCCTTTGCCCTTCAAGAAGCGCGAAGTGAAGATTCCTACACAGGCAAACTCGGTGGTAACGCTGAAAGTGTGGTTCTAAACGAATCCGATTGTTATGCGAGCAATTGTTTTTTCCTCATTAGTCTCCGCGTTCTTTTTGCAGACGGTAACCGTCTGTACCTCCAACGCACAAATCTTCGCGTGGCGTCGCAGCTTTGCCGCCTCGACAAATACTATCGGAGTGAATCCTGAAAACTCAAACTCTGTGTACGCTCAATCGCAGAATGGAGCACTCGTCGTTTCCTACAATCGCGGAATGACATGGACACCACTGGGCTTTCCCGGCTTGTCGGGGATTCGGCAAATCATTGTTCATCCGTCGGATACCACGGTCATATTCGTTGCTGCTTTCGGAGGCGGGCTTCGCCGCAGTGCCGATTACGGCAATACATGGAGTACAGTTATTCCAGGTTATGGCATTGACGGGGAGAGCATCACCTACGATTTGAACAGACCAGATACAATGTTTGCAGGCAATTTCCCGAATGGAGCGGTATCTCGCAGCACCGACCGGGGTGCTACTTGGACAGAAATGGGTGCCGCGGGGTCAGTAATGTGCGCACTCGCCCACCGACCGGATAGTGTCAATATTTTGTATGCAGGAACGGGCGGCGGCAGGATTTCCAAGTCGACTGACTTCGGCACAACCTGGCGGCTCGTGGCGAGTGCCAACACATACGAGATCCCGAAAATCGTCATCGATCCCATCAACCCCCTTGTTGCATATGGTGCGGCGTATGCCGGGGCAGATTCAAATGACGGTGTGTGGAAAACGACAAATGGAGGGGAGCAGTGGGAGAGAACATCTCTCGCAGGTGTGTCAATTTGGGCGCTCGATATCAGTCACATTGATCCAAATGTTCTGTATGCCGGATCCTTTTCGGACATGCACGAGGCGGTGTTCCGCACGGCGGACGCAGGAATTACATGGGACACGTTGAAAACCGGATTCCCGCGGAATGGCAACGCATGGGGACTAAAGGTGGATCCGTCTGATCCACAGATGGTGTGGCTGGCCATCAACGGCAGTTTTACGCAGGCTGGAATTTATCGATGGGCCCAGTTGCGCGCCCGAGTTCAGGGTACTGTGCGAGACAGTGCAACCGCCCAACCGGTAACAACGGGTTTCATTGTCCTTGGTTCGACACAGGATACCGTTCGGTTGGAACCAACCGGGATGTATTCATTTGACTACTTTGATGGCGATTCAACTCTCAATCCGGTCGCCCATGCGCAGGCGTATCCGTTCTACCTTCACGATGAGCAATTGAGTTTTATCCAAGATTCAATAACCTCGCATGATGTTTTTCTGCAGCGGCTGCCCAAAGCAACCATTAGCGGAATTATTCGGTCGCTGAGTACGCAACAGCCTGTGCAGGCAGTTGTCGAACTCTTCGGTGAAGGCTCGGGCACGCCCGCCGTTAACACGAATACCAGCGGGATGTTCCAGTTACCCGATCAGTACATCTCCTACCCACCAATTGTTGCTTACGACAGTTTGTATATTATCTCTGATTTTCCTTACGCACAAAAGATTTTCAGGCCAATTGAGTTTGATACTCTCGGGCTCTTCTACGATTTACAGGTTGACACTGCCGATGTCCTCATCGTCTCTACTCACCAGTTTGAAGGTTTTCTCGGGCATAACCGCTTCCAGGGGTTCTATCGTGAAGCACTTGACAGCCTCGGGCTCACAAGTCATGTGTGGTATCGCATCGGGCGGGGATACGCACCAGCACGGAGGGCACGAGAGCTGCGGAAGAAAACAGCGATCTACTATTCGGGCTCGGAAACAACATCGCTCCTCTCATATGATCGTGATTCTCTTATCGCCGGCATCAACGCGGGTGTCAACCTCTTCATCACAGGTCAGAACTTTGTGGAGGCTAATGATTCTCTTTCCCAAGACTATTTTGGCGTACGCCATGGCGGGAACACAAATCAGTTATTTCTTCGAGGGACCGCAGGGGATTTGTTTGGCGAAGTGGTAGCAGGTACAATCGGTGGCTCGGGGGCAAACAACCAGACTTCACGAGACACTCTTCTTGTTGACAATCCACGTGCCCGTATTCCTCTCACGTATGGTGCTGGGGGAGGCGCCGGGACAGCTGCGATCCGTCTCGACAGCATCGGAAGCGGTGGGAGGCTTGTCCTATTTGGTTTTGGATTCGAGTCAATCAATACAGCCGCGCTCAGAAAGTTCTTCATGCAACAGGTAATGGGCTACCTCGAAGGTTCCATTGTCTTGGGCATTGAGCAGAGAGGAAGTGATGTCCCCAGTGAATTTTCTTTGCAACAGAATTACCCAAACCCGTTCAATCCATCAACAAGGATCAGGTTTTCGATACCTGTGGGGATCAAAGGGAACACGACACTGCGGGTATATGACATGCTTGGGCGGAATGTTCAAACGCTTGTGAATGAAAACTTATCCCCTGGAGGTTACGAGACCACCTTTGACGCGGTGGATCTTGCAAGCGGAGTCTACTTCTATCGGTTGCAGGTCGGCGGACTTGGACAGACAAGAAAGCTACTTCTGCTTCGCTGAACGGACGAAAAGAGAAACTTTCTACCCTGCACTGCCTTTGGCGGCGGACTCCTGTTGCTGTGCCCCTGTTGACTCCGAAGATCAACCTCCCTATGTTAGGCCATGAAACAAGCGTTGCTCCACAGCCTTGCTTGTCTTGTTCTCCTTATCCCGCCGATTCAAGCACATGACCTTCCCATCTCCTTCGAGCACATTTCCACGGACAAAGGACCGCTGAAGGGGACGATCAATCATATCATCAAGGACAGCCGCGGCTTTTTGTGGCTCGCAACTTCAACGGTCTCGCCCGCTACGACGGCTATTCCTGCAAACTCTTCCAACACAATCCACGTGATTCGAACTCGATTTCCGGCAACTACATCTACTGCGTGACGGAGGACAGAGAAGGGGACTTGTGGATCGAAACATCCGAGAAGGGACTGAACCGCTACATTCGCAACGAAGGCAGGTTCGTGCGATACAGGGCCAATCCAAAGGCAACTTTCTCGGATGATATTGTGCCATGGGTATTCCTGGATTCCGGGGGAGAACTCTGGGTCGCGTGCTGGAGTTTCGGCCTGGCACGATACGACACATGATGATGTCAGTTTCCGGGTGGGATTCCTTCACAACGCGAATGGCATCAATGCCTGACATGCCCGGGACGCCAATATTGAGTACGGTTTTCAATTACCGGGTTCCAAGAGCAATGCGCGTCTCGTTAAAGATCTACGACCTGCTCGGACGGGAAATAACGACCTTGGTTGATGGAGTGATCGAACCGGGCGAGTACTCGGTGCAATGGGATGCTAGTGGAAGTGTGAGCGGCGTGTATTTTTATAGGCTGCAGTCCATTAACTTTTCGCAAACGAAAAGACTGATTCTGTTGAAATAAGACAAAAAGGGGGGCATAATGGCATTCTCGACAATGTCCTCTGTGGACATTGTCGATTTGCTTTCCGATATTCTTGCGGCACCCAATCGCACGAATTCCTTCCGCAGATTCGTCGTGCATCCTGAGCCGACGCGTTATTCTCCTTACTACTTAGGGAGGTCCCCATGAAGCGCAGTGTGCTCCTTTGGTTTGTGGTTCTCTCCGCACCACTTCTTTGTTTCCTCACTTCATTTTCGCAGACCCACTATGAGCCTGTTCCAGGAAAGACCGTTGGACTGTGGCCGGACGCCTGGACCGTTGAGCGGATGGCATACCTGCGCACAAGGTACGGGTTCAGCGGAGTGTTCGTCCCCGTCGATCAGACGGCATATAACAATGCAATCGCAGCAGGGTTCCTTCCGTCGCAGGTTATGGTGAGCACGTCAGGAGACAACTACATCTACGCCGTTGATAACCTGCCTGCCGGGATTTACTACCTTGACGAACCAACAGAGCACAATTGCCTTGGAGAGCCCACAGCGTCACGCCTGTATACACCCCAGGAGCTCGCTGCACGCCGTGACTACATTCACCTGAACAGACCTGGATCTCTTTTCGTGATCGGTGGCTACAAACGGTGCAGCCATAATCTCATTGCATCAACCTATGCCGACCTGATGATGTTCTCTTCCTACAAGAATTGGGACGAGGTGGGTTTACCGGTCTGTTTCATCAACCTGGGTTGGGGAGATCAGATCGAGAATCTCTGGATCCCTGGAAGCGAAGATCAACGTGGAAGCTGGTCGGCGATGCGACAGGCGCTGGGAAACCGGTACATGATCACGTGGATCCACGGCGGCGGTGATGAATACAACGACTTGTTCGGTCATGCGAACAACCTCGGTCTTAATGGGATCTGGCAATATAACGGCGCACCCATCGACTCAGCACGACTGGAAACATTCTGCTTTGCCGCATGGCAAAACGGATGGATGCAAAAAGTGAACGATCCCCCATTGCCCGTCCAATTGTCATCGTTCACGGCAATCCCGCTTGGCAGCAATGACGTCCGCCTGGCGTGGGTGACTGTTTCGGAGCTCAACAACTATGGTTTTGAGGTGCAGCGACGCCACGCCGAAAACTCTGACTTTGTTTCGCTTACGTTCGTTCCAGGTCACGGGACCACCAATGTTCCGCACGAATACTCCTTCACCGATCTGAATGTCCCATCTCCTCGATTATGGTACCGTCTCAAACAGATCGATTTTGACGGAACAGCCTCATACTCAGACGTCATTAGTGTTGATGTGCTTACCGAAGTGGACGGTGATATAGTGCCGACAGAATTTTCGTTGGAGCAAAACTTTCCCAACCCATTTAACCCGGTCACCACTTTCCAATTCTCTATTTCCACTTCACAATTTACCGTTCTCAAAGTCTATGATCTTATCGGTCTGGAAGTGGCAACTCTAGTAAATGAACAGAAACCAACCGGCACGTATTCAGTAAGGTGGGATGCGAGCGGAGTTGCCAGTGGAGTATATCTCTACAAACTCCGAGCGGGGACATTTGTTCAGACGAAGAAGCTCGTGTTGCTACGCTAGACTCATCGAAACCCGTTTTAGGTCAAAAGCATCGCCGAACGCCGGTGATGCTTTTTTTGTGCACATAATTTGTTTCTTTAAGGTAGCCTTCTCTCATGATTCCTCCTCCTTGCCAAACTACCCACATTTCTCTATCATTTAATAGCACTCCACCGTTCCCTCAAAACTAATCCAAGCGAACCGCATGCCCGACGAAGCCATTCTCCGCAAATTGCTCTCTGACAAGGCGCGGCGGGACATTGCTTGGAAGGCGTTTCTGGATCAGTACTCGAATCTCTTCCTCAAGATCATCTGGCAATTCGAAAATGACCACGACCAGGCAATGGAGACTTATCTCTTTATCTGCCAAAAGCTTGTCGCAGACGATTTTTCGATTCTCCGACAGTTCCAGCGTGAACACGAAAAGAAATCACCAAAATTCACCACGTGGCTCTACGCGATTACCCGCAATATGTGTATCGACGCTTATCGCGCGAGGCGAGGCCGTCGTCAGATTCCGCGGACAATTCAACGGTTATCGAAGCTCGATCGGAAAGTTTTCATGTTGTACTATTGGAATGGACTCTCCATCGAGGAGGTTGAGAGTGCGTTGATGAATACAGAGGTGGTTTCCCTTGCTTTGATCCGTGAATCATTTGAAAGAGTAATTGAGAGGGCGGAACAACTGCCTGAAGCATCACGACGCCAGGAGTGGAGACCAACGATCGTTCCTTTCGTTGAGGAGCAAGCCCTGCTCCATTCCACACAACCTGCCCTGGCGAAGTGCGTATGAAGGAGAAGGAGGAGCTCATTGCAACTCCTCCTCCCTACTACTGTTGGACTAGTTGTTAAAGAGATCGTAGCAGGATCCGACAAGGGACAACTCCTCCGGCTTTGGAGGCGACTCCGGTCCACTTGCTTTTAGTTCAGTTTGGAACTGCTTGAACGACTCGAGGTTGTTTAACACACCGTTCGCCGCCTCGTTTTCAAACATCGCAAAGTGCATGAACGTTTTGCCGTCAGGCAACCTGAACGAACTGTATTTTATTCCGGGGTTATTGATCGCCCGAAGGTCTTTCATCACGCGGGAGATGTTTTCCGCATTCTTTTCCGCGTATTCTTTTTTTACCGTGTACTGGACCTTTACTGCTCTCATCTTGTCCTCCTTACATCCAAGGTTCGTCTGCAGACGGACCGTAAATAGATGGAACTTTTGCGCCGACGAGTCTTAGATAAATCGAAAACTGTCCGCGATGATGGATGCTGTCGTTCAACATAAGCCAGCACATGTCCGCACGTCGGACCTCACCCATCTTACCAGGACCTACCGGCACACCAATTTTCGCATTCCAGTCGGCTTCAGACATCCCCTTTACTTTTGGAACCATGGCCTTGTGCTTCTCCTCGTATGCTTTGAGAATTTCCGGATAGGAAGCAAACTTTGGTGAAGCACCACCGAATTCAACCTTCCCTTTCACGACACCGTCGATCACTCCCATCTCAGAAATGAAGACTGTCGCCAGATCCTTCGCAGAACGAGATTTGTCGCTTGTCGGCTTGAAATCTGCTTTCTCAGCCGGAAGCTGCTTCAGAATTTTCAGTGTCGTGCCGAACTCCCGTTCCCAGGCATTGATGAACATTTCTTTCTCTGACATACTTCACCTCTTGTTGTTTGTGGAAACGTGATGTTGATTGTTGTGGTGTGGTACTAAGAAATGATTGTTAACTTTATGGTTAAATATAGTTGAAGAGGG
>QKGJ01000054.1 GCA_003251275.1 Ignavibacteria bacterium | reverse complement strand
CTCTAGAACTATTGATTCAGGAAAAGAGTTCTGGATGGAAATTCTCTTTGTGGAATTCTTCCGGATGTCCCCGGAAAGAGTCGCGTCGCGTATCTTTTCAAGGAATTCCGTGATTTCAATGTCCGGGTGCGCCATCCGCCACACTGCGTCAATTTCGGAGCGCAATTGATCGAGGGGTTGGCCGGCGAGTTTCAGACAATAGGCGGTGCAATATGATAATGATGAATTCTCTAACGACTGGCCAATAGATACGAGATAGGTTTGCAGAAGTCGAGAATTTCGAATGACTCCATAGAGGGTTTCCGTTATGAAACGCCGGTCACGCGCGCCAAGATATTTACGCTTGTGGAAGAATTCCTGAGCTATTCTATCCGCAGGCTTGGAGGAAGTTCGTATCGAATCAAGGATTTCCGCGACGTGACCAATTAATGAGGCCAACCTCATCGCGCGGGGAGGAATTGTTGTGACTGAGGATTCCAGCTAAACATCGACAATGGGATTTTTCATTTCGGAAGTCATGTACCCCCGGGCCATCCGGGGAGTGTTATACCCGAACCCGATCTTTCCTTCGCTCGTCAAGGCCACAACTCCGCCATACCCTCCAGTCTTCTTCTCGAGGATGGACAACGCCTCCTGGATCGCCTTGTCGGGATCACCATGTTTTTCCATAAGATCATAGACAGTTTTTGCCATAACCACCTTCATAAGCGCCTCCCCCCATCCCGTCGTCGCCACCGCACCCCCTTCATTATCCGCATACGTCCCACATCCGATTATCGGCGAATCGCCAACCCTTCCCGGATGCTTGTTTGGTGTACCGCCAGCCGAGGTACCCGAGGCAACATTGCCAAACTTGTCCATTGCGATTGCGCCTACGGTGTCGGAGGGCATTTTCTTTTTTCGAAAGATCTCCTTCGCCGATACCTTTTTTCTGGATTGATATTCTCTCCAACGCGCAAGCTCCCGGTCGGTAATAAGATCATCATGACCGCAGGTCTTCACACCATGTTCACGTGCAAAACGAGTCGCCCCGATGCCAGTGAGCATCACATGCTCGCTTTTCTCCATAATTGCACGTGCAAGTAGAATGGGATTCTTAATATTTTGTACAGCCGCAACTGCGCCAGCCGTAAGCGTCCCGCCATCCATGATGCTCGCGTCCAATTCAATATCTCCCACCATGTTAACGAAGGAACCTCTTCCTGCGTCGAATGTATCATCATTTTCGAGTATTCTTATTGTCTCTGTCACTGCATCAACAGAAGTGCCTCCGCGACTCAACATAGTCCAGCCGGCAGTAATCGCGTCCTGGACACCCTTCTTATGCTGCTTTACCATGTCGTCGGGAATGTCCCACGCTCCCCCATGAACCATCAAAGAAATCAACGCTTGTGCTCCGTTTTTGATTTAGAAATGTCAAAAAAGGTACTGAAATCCATAGCGCGAATCAACGAGATCATTTACATCCGCAAAAAGAAAGCCCTTCGCACAGCCGGAGTGGCGAAGGGCTTCGGGTCAAATGGTCAAGATCAGTTCGCTACCTCAGCATTCACCCTTTTGACGAATTCAAGGAGCCCTGACTTATCAAGGCTTACCTCAATCGAATCGCCTTCCTGGAATTCACCGAGCAAAATGCGCTGCGATAGAGGATTCACCAGGTGTTTCTGAATCACTCGCCTAAGAGGACGGGCGCCAAATGTGGGATCGTACCCCAGCTTCGCAAGCCAATCTTTCGCATCATCTGTTACCTGAATTGCGATCGATCTATGGCGCAGTAATTCCTCAACCCGACGGAGTTGTATTGATACAATTTCCCGAACATCGCTTCTGGAAAGAGGGTTGAATACGATCACCTCATCAACGCGGTTGAGGAACTCAGGTCGAATTGTCTGACGAAGGAGTTGATACAGCTCCTTTCGAAGAGAGCCAAAAGACTCCTCCCATTCTTCGCCACTTTTGAAATGGGAAGCGATTCGTTCTTGAATCAACTGCGATCCTATGTTGGAAGTCATGATAATGATTGTGTTCT
>QKGJ01000128.1 GCA_003251275.1 Ignavibacteria bacterium | reverse complement strand
CCACCATTGATTGGGTCACTCCTTATGGCGATTGCCGGCGGTGCGTGGGGGATATATTCACTCCGAGGAAGAAGAACCGGTCGCAATCCACTGCTGGATACAACAGGAAATTTTGTCGGCGGACTTCCAATGGCAGCATTGGTTAGTGCGATCGGGACCGGCGATGTGCATCTCACCAGCAACGGCCTGATTCTCGCTGTGATTTCAGGAGGAGTCGCCTCTGGCGTGGGGTACGTAATTTGGTATAAGGCGCTGCAGGGCCTGACAGCGACACGTGCTGCAACGGTGCAGCTCTCGGTTCCTGTCCTTGCGGCATACGCCGGAACAATCGTGCTATCGGAGGAAGTGACATTCAGGCTTGTGCTCTCCGCCATTCTCATCCTCGGCGGGATTGCGGTCTCTCTGAATCAAAAGACTGCGACAGTTGAATAATGGAAGGAGTATGTTCTGATGAACAATTTGAAATTCATTCGGAAGACCCTCAAGGCAAAGGCGAGCATAGCTGGAAGATTGTCGTTCCAGAAATTCATTCCGACCTCCCAGAACGTGTATAATGTTCGGGTACCTGTCCTTAATCAACTGGCCAAAGAATGCCGAGCGGGAGGTTTTCCGCTTGTCGAAGCACTATGGAGGTCCGGCGCATACGAAGAACGGCTTCTTGCCGTAAAGATTCTCGGAGCGAACGCGAAGAAAGATCCTGACAGGGCTTTGAAAACTTTGATCCGCTTCTCCCGTCAGATCTCCGATTGGGCGGTGTGCGACACGCTCGGCATGCAGGGAATGCGCTCGATTGCGCGAAGTCATGAGCCGGAGATTATCGCCATTGCGCGCATATTCTTGAAGTCACCGAGGATGTGGACCCGCCGACTCGGGCTCGTTCTTTTCACTCACTACGCAAAGGACAAGCATCTGCGACCTAGTATTCGGCGGTGGATACAACCGTTGGAAAAGGAGAATGAACACTATATCAAGAGGGCGATCGTCTGGCTCCATAAGGATTTGAATAAATGAGAATTCTTTTCCACTATAGAGTACAACTCGACACTCATATTCAGCCAGAAAAATGGATCCAATAACTGTTGTCGGTGCGTTCGGTGTTTTCCTTGCCGGAATGTTTTTCGGGCGGTGGCTACAGCTCCGCTCGCAACGGGAGTACGCGACCTTCTCAGCCGATGCCCCGGCCATCTCCGTCTCCCCTTCGCCGGATGCGATTTCGAAGGCCCGGGAACTGTTGCTGAACAAGAAGAAAATCGAGGCTATTAAGGTCATCCGGGAAAACACAAAGTGCGGATTGAAGGAAGCAAAGGAGTACGTTGAGTGCCTATGAAGCCGGCGTCTCTGTTCACAGCAATGATCCTCCTCAGTATAGCAACCTGCCAGTCACAGGTCATTTTTGAGCAATATGAACAGATGAAGGGTCTTCTTCGGATAGGTCCAGAACCCCAAAGGCAGATCCATCTGGTTGACAAAGGGTATACGCTTATTCTCCCCGATAGCATAAGGAAGCCGGTCGCGATCCTGATTCTTCCCGATGCCCGGAAGGTGAACACCACGGGCATCGGGAAGAAGGAAGACAACATCGACAACGCCGCGCTTGCGCGAAACGTGGGCGTCTTGCACATAACGACCGGGAACCCGCTCGATTTCTATTTCCACGACTCTACGTTACATGATGTCGCAAGTCGGATTGAATCCATTTTCGAACAACATCTTCTTGGAACGTCTCCCCTCTTTCTTGCAGGACTTTCACTTGCCGGGACTCGCGCGTTGAAGCTTGCCGTCTATCTTGCAAAGAACAGAAAGTTCTTCCCCGGTCTAAATACCGAGGCAGTTGCCATTGTTGACGCGCCGCTGGACATGGTTCGCTTTTGGGACGCCGAGGTGCGTGCTGCCAGAATCGAATTTCATGATGCTGCAGCAGATGAGGGACAATGGGTCACCTACCTTCTCAGGCAAAATCTCGGCGGTTCCCCCGATGAAAAGCCAGAAGCCTATGTCCGTTACTCACCATTTGTGCACTCTGCCCAAAAAGGTGGGAATGCAATGTATCTACGCGATGTTCCCCTGCGTGCCTATCACGAACCGGATGTCAACTGGTGGATCGACAACAGGCGCAAGGACTATTACAGCATGAATTCGATCGATATGGCTTCGCTTGTCAACGAACTTCGATTACAGGGGAACACACATGCCGAACTCGTGACAACACACGCAAAGCGCGAAGGATTTGCCGAAGGATCCTCGCCCCATACCTGGTCGATCGTGGACAATGCCGAACTTATGGGTTGGTTTCTTTCGCAGCTACAGAATTAGATCGTTCTCTCATTCCTCTCACACATTTCTCCGGAGATCATCATGAATGACAATATCATCATATGGATAGTAACGGCTGTCCTCTTCTTTATCTTTCTCTTCGGTATTCGCATTATTCGACCGACGCACCGGGGGCTGATTGAGCGGCTCGGAAAATATCGAAAGTTTGCCCACGCCGGA
The DNA here is from genome assembly GCA_003251275.1 of Ignavibacteria bacterium. Classification (GTDB taxonomy): domain Bacteria; phylum Bacteroidota; class Ignavibacteria; order UBA10030; family UBA6906; genus SZUA-287. The sequence goes on along the minus strand of QKGJ01000128.1, from coordinate 5,349 downwards.
TTCCACTGGATTATTCCCATTGTCGACCAGTTGTACCGGGTGAACGTGACGGAGCAGATGGTCGATGCGGAGCCTCAGGAGATTATTACGAACGACAATCTCAACGCCTCCGTCGATGCGCAAGTGTACTTCAAAATCCGCGATGATGAGGAAAGTGTGAAGAAATCGCAATACCTCGTCAACAACGTCAACCGGCAGATTGTGAACCTGGCCCGCACAACGCTTCGCAATATTATCGGAACCATGACGCTCAAGTCCGCCAACAGCGAGCGTGGACGAATCAATGACGAACTTCATCAGGTATTGATCAAGGAAACCGCAAGCTGGGGCATCGACGTGGTGAGGACAGAACTGAAGCAGATCGATCCACCCAAGGATGTCCAGGAAACAATGAACAAGATTGTGAAAGCAGAGAACGAAAAGATCGCCGCGGTTGACTATGCCACTGCCGCTGAAACCGCCGCCGATGGAGAGAAACGGGCTTCCATTAAGAGGGCTGAGGGGATCAAGCAATCGCGCATTCTCCAGGCTGAGGGAGAGGCTGAAGCGATCAGGCTCGTGAACGATGCGGCAAACAAATACTTTATTGGAAACGCCCAGCTCCTGAAAAAGCTTGAAACCGTGCAGAATTCGTTGGAGAACAACTCAAAGATCGTTGTGCCTGCTGACTCCGAGTTGGTAAACGTCATCGGCGATCTCGCCGGAGTTCTTCCGCTCAAATCAGACAAGCAATAGTGTATAAACAAGCTACGCGACTTTGTATCGACCGTGATGTGATCAATGAGTTTGATGTATCACGCGTGATAGGATAAGACGTAAATATTTCAGAAAATGCGACTCAAACGACGTTCACTCGGAACTGCACGAAATGTGGGGAGCGGTTTGTCACGGGGAATATGTATGCAGGTCGTTTCAGTCGACGCCTCTCTTCTTTCGCCTTCTGCACATTTTCCCCCCGCCTCTGGAATCAGGATTTTCCTGATGCCCAAAAAAATGAAAAATAGCCATATTATGTGTACGTTGTCCAAGGTAATGCGCGCAGGTTCGGCGATTGTCAATGCATTGGTTCATTGAGCGGGTGATCCGCTCAGTTTTTCTTATTCGTTAAGAGACTGCAACGTGATTTCTATCCTTTTAGAGATTGGATAATGAGCCCCCGCAATAAAGCGGCCATCTGGGGATTTCTTACAATCGTAATTCTTGCACCTATTCTCCTCTGGCTTGGAAATGCCTACGAACAAATCCTCTTACAGGAAGAACGACAGCATGTCTCGACAGAAGTCGCTATTCACACAAGCTCTCTTGAGAAATCCTTTGGGCGGATTCTCGCGAAGCTCGAAAGCCTTGCAGCCTTCGTCCGAGCTCACAGAACCAGGTGGGAGAAAATTTCCGTGGAGGAGTTTCAGACCTTCGCGGAGGGCCTCCACGCAAGTGCTCAGTGGATTCGGGCTTTCCAGATCGTTACAGATGGCGTCATCAGTCATACTTATCCTCTCAAGGGAAATGAGCCAGTTCTTGGATACAATCTCATGGCGGACAAAAGGCCGGTCATCGGCGGGGACGTCCTCCGTGCACTTCGAACCAGGGCGGTGACAATTACGGGCCCAATAGAGCTTGTTCAGGGAGACCTGGGAATCATTATCCGCAATCCCCTTGATTCAAGCCAAAGTAGCAAAGGGCGCTTAGTCGCAGTCGTTATGAATATTCACCCTCTGTTCATCGAATCAGGAATTGATACCGAGGAAGTCCATAGTGTCCGCGTTGCGATTCGGGAAAAGGGCGATCAGCTATTCTTTGGCTCACAAGAGGTCTTTGACAATGAACCGGTGATTGAAACCATCCACCTTCCCGACGGCACCTGGGAAATTGGAGCAATCCCCATTGAAGGTTGGAACTCCCCCATTCATCAGACGCTGTTCTTTTTCTATGCGTCAGGGTCTCTGGTGGTTTTGTTGACCGGCCTGCTGGTGTTCGCCGTTGCGCACAGACAAGCCCGCCTTTTTCGGGCGGTTAGTGAGAGGACAAAGGAACTTTCCGACGCGAACGCTGAATTGGAGCAGGATATTAAGGCAAGGAAAGAGGCAGAGGCCGCCTTACGGGCAAGTGAAGAGAACTTTCGCACGCTGATTGAGCAAGCGTCGGATGGGATTTTCATCGCCGATAGTCACGGTCGCTACATCGATGTCAACTCGAGCGCCTGCGAAATGCTGGGATATTCCCGCGAAGAGCTCCTCCGGTTGAGGATTCCCGACATTGTCGCAAAGGCAAGCCTTGCATCGCAGCCCCTTCGATTAGAAGACCTCAGGAAGAGCAAATCTCTGATCTCGGAGCGCGTGCTCGTCCGCAAAGACGGGACAGTCCTCGCAACGGAAAGCAGCAGCAAGTCGCTCCCGGACGGAAGAATCATCGCCATTGTTCGCGATATCACTGAGCGCAACAATGCACTCGCCCGCTTTCACGAATCCGAGGAGCAATATCGCACCCTTGCCGAAACTGCCACCGACGCGATTGTCACGATTGATGAAAACAGTAAAATACTCTACATGAACGCTGCCATAAAGAATGTTTTTGGATATGCACGCGAAGAACTGATTGGCAAACAGCTCACCATCCTCATGCCGGAATATTTGCGGATGGTCCATGAGGCTGCCCTCGACCGCTACGTCCGGACCGGCAAGCGACACCTGTCGTGGGACAACATTGAGCTGAAAGGACTGCACAAGAATGGGAATGAGATTCCATTGGAGGTATCGTTTGCCGAATTCCGGAAAGAAAGCCACTATCTTTTTACCGGGATTATCCGTGACATTACAGAACGACGGAAGGCAGAACAGGCACTCCAGGAAAACGAGAAGCATTATCGTGAGCTGATGGCACAATCCCCCGTAGGCGTGCAAGTGTTCGCTCCCGATGGAACTCTCGTGCAGGTAAACAGAGCATGGGAGAATATCTGGGGAGTTCCGGCTGAAAAAGCCGTGGGGCAACACAACCCTCTGTATGATCGTCAAATCGAACAGCTGGGAATACGGGAGAAGATCGAGCAGGTGTTTAAGGGTGGCATTGTTGAGTTTGAGGACATCTTTTACGATCCGTCTGCCTCTGGAATGCCTGGAGCCAAAAGGTGGATTCGCCCGAAAGCATACCAAGTAAGGGACGAACGAGGACACGTCTTGCATATCGTAGTGATGTCGGAGGACATAACCACCCAGAAAGAAGCGCAGAAGAGAATCCTTCAAATCAATGAAGAGCTGGAACGACGGGTGAAAGAGAGGACGGTAGAATTGGAAACCTCGAACAAAGAATTGGAGGCGTTTAGCTACTCCGTTTCCCATGACCTCCGCGCGCCGCTGCGTGGCATCCATGGGTTCGCCAGCATCCTTCTGGCGGACTATGGAAAACACCTCGATAGCGAAGCCAAACGCGTCATCAAAGTGATCAAAGCCAATACCTCAAGGATGGGCACTCTCATCGATGAGCTGCTCACATTCTCGCGTCTCAGCCGCACAGGATTAACACACGAGCCGATAGATATGTCCTCATTGGTTGCCGATTGCATTCGGGAATTGATCGATCTCGGCGATTATCCGAATACCAACATATCGGTAGAACAACTACCGACACTCACCTGCGACAAAATCATGATGAGGCAAGTTTGGACCAACCTCCTTTCAAATGCGGCAAAATTCTCCTCCACGCAACCGGAACCTCAGATCGAGATCGGCTCTTCCACTGCGGACGGAGAGGTCATTTTTTTTGTCAAGGATAATGGCGTCGGCTTCGAAATGCAGTATGTGAATCAGCTCTTTGGGGTCTTTCATCGCCTGCACCGCGAGGACGAATTCTCCGGGACTGGTGTTGGACTCGCAATTGTGAAACGAATCGTCGAGAGGCATGGCGGGCGGGTTTGGGCTGAGAGCCTGGAAGGCGACGGGGCGGAATTCTTCTTTTCGATGCCACACAGTGAACGCCTTGGCACTTCTGCATAGCCGGCAAGTTCGGCTCATGGTGAAACAATCTCACTTTCTTTGTAAAATGCATCCGGTTGCAGCCGAAGCGCACAGGCCCTTGTCTGGCCCAGCCCATTCCTTGTGAAGGGCATTCGACAAACTAACACCGAATTGAAATGGTTTGAAGTTCCTTCCGCTTTTTCTAAGTTGTCACGTAAAAGCCATAACGTCGTCTCTTTTTGTTACCGAGACAATTGCCCACAATCATCAGGAACCGCATGAATCAACTTTTTGAATCCGCAAAAAATCGCTCTCTCCGCTATCTTGAAGAAATCCAAACCCGACATGTGGGCCACACGCAGGCAGGCCGTGAAGGGCTGAAGGAATTCGACGAGCCGATGCCATCGGCGGGAACAGACCCTGACGATGTATTGGAAACACTTGACCGGATTGGTACTCCTGCCACAATGGGAATCGCTGGACCACGTTTCTTCGGATTTGTTATCGGAGGGTCACTACCGGTAACCCTCGCTGCCAACTGGCTTGCCGGCGCGTGGGATCAGAACAGCGGATTGTATGAGATTACCCCCACAACGGCATACCTGGAAGAAGTGTCGCTTAGATGGTTGAACGAGATCTTCGGCTTCCCTCCGACCACACGGGGAGCGTTCGTTACTGGCGCGACCGTGGCAAATTTTACAGCGTTGGCAGCGGCACGACACGCAGTCCTGAAGAAAGCGGGTTGGGACGTCGAAGCCGACGGCCTTTTTGGGGCCCCTCCTATCAACGTGTTTATTGGGGCGGAAGCACATCCAACACTCACGAAATCTCTCGGCCTTCTCGGGCTTGGCCGGACAAGACTTACCAAAGTGCCTGTCGATAACCAAGGACGAATGCGCCTTGATGCTTTTCCTCAAGTGAAAGAGCCATGTATCGTCTGCCTGCAGGCAGGAAACGTCAACACTGGCGCGGTCGACCCGTTGGCGGAACTTATTGCCCGGGCTCATGCCGCAGGAGCGTGGGTGCATATCGACGGGGCATTTGGCCTTTGGGCAACCACAGCCCCTACGCGCAGATATTTGGTCGATGGCATCACCCTTGCCGATTCATGGGCGACCGACGCCCACAAGTGGCTCAATGTCCCTTATGACTCGGGCCTCGCATTCGTTCGCGATCCAAACGCGCTTCAAGCTGCGATGGCAATCACTGCAGAGTATCTTCCATCGAAATCGCCATTCCGCAATCCTTCCGATTTCACGCCAGAGCTATCTCGACGCAGTCGCGGTGTGGAAATATGGGCTGCCCTGAAGTATCTCGGCAAGGACGGACTTGCTGAAATGATTGAGCGAACCTGCAGGCATGCACGACGATTCGCAGAGGGGCTGACGGACGCGGGGTTCAC
>QKGJ01000136.1 GCA_003251275.1 Ignavibacteria bacterium | reverse complement strand
GATCGGCGATGTAAATATTCCAGGGTTTCCCGAACAACAAACCCAGCGCCTCGCTCCATCGCAGCTCTCCTCCAAAAAGATACTCCACCTTATCAATGGTGGCTGGGCGAACCAAAACCCCGTAGCTGAATCCGGCATACACCGACAGGTGGGCGTCCCCGGGGGAAAAGTCGATCCCGCCCACCAGCTCTGCGAAGTCCCGTGTGAACGCGATAGGCGATCGGCCTCCTTTCCAACCACCGGCGATCGGATCGAAGTGTCCGTCGAGAAAGTGAGCGCTGAGGTGCAGAAAACGAAAGCGGAGGAAGTGGTCCAGACCATCTCCGGTTGAGCGATATCCTGCGTGACCTCCGAAAAAACCATCCGCGGCGTCGATTTGAAGTCGCAAGCCCTCATTGCCTGTGGAAAGAGCATACACAAAAAAATCTATGCCGAGGCTCAGCGATTGTTCAGGAGAAAGTTGAAAGCGAACCACGTCGATGGTGGATCCAATGTCGATCTTCAGTCGGGAACTGCCGATTTCCTTCCGAAGTCCTGTTCGGGGTTCCTGTACATTTGCAGTCAAGGGTGGGAGGAGGGTTCGATCCACAAGAAAGGTGGTCTGGGCAATACCGCAAAGAGACATGCCGAACAGGGATGAAGTGAGGAGTACGAAGCGAATCATCATCGAGAAAAAAAATCCATTTGTTTCGCGAACGCTCATTCAAAGGCCGCACAATATATCCAAGTTCATTGGGAGAATCAACCGGCGTGATTGAATCTATAGGGTCATTTGGTTACATTGGAGCCACATTTTTTGGAACCTCCCGAACATAAGTGAAGGGCACACACTCATGAAGAAGATAACCATGTTTTTGTTGATTCTAACGACCGCGATCTCGGCGATTGGATTTGCTCAGGGAGATGATGACATTCCAATTCCCCCGAAGCGTTCGCAGATGGCTAAGATTGGAGGTTTTGGTTATTTTGCTCCTTCATGGCTGAAGATTGACGTGAATCCAATTAACCAATTTCTTGTTGGGGCGGGTGCGGCGCCGTTGAAGGATAACGGCATTTTCATGTATGGTGGCGGAGGTGCAGCGTATATCATCCTCGTCCCGAACCTTCGTATTGGTGGAATGGGAACAAGCGGCTCCATTCGCAGTACGAGTGTTCAACCGACACCTTCAGGTCTCAATAGCGTCCGACGCGATGTTACGGCATCTGTTGGGTTCGGAGCGATTACTGTCGAATACGTCATTCCTATCGTTGAGCATTTAGACATCTCTTTTGGTGGCGCCATTGGCTGGGGTGGACTTGATCTCCAGCTGCGGGAAGACATTGGCTCCACACTCACGTGGGGCCAGGAATGGAATAACTTCGGGTCGGGCAATTATCAATCGACAACCGGAAACCAGATTACGAATATCACCAGAACTCTCTCAGGTTCGTTTCTCATCTGGCGTCCGGGTGTGAATATTGAGTACGCATTTATGGGATGGCTTGCCGGCCGCGTTGGCGTGAGTTACCTGGGGATGTCTGCCCCTTCATGGGAAGTGGATGGAAAGTATGACCTCGTCGGAGTGCCGGACAATATCAATGGCAAGGGGTTGAACATTAATGTGGGTGTGATGATCGGGACGTTTTAAGCATCTGGATGGGATGTTCAAAGCGGCTCAGAAGTTATATTGGTACGGTGTGATCAAACCGCTTTCTGCGCGAGGGTCGACTTGGGAAAGTTCTATCGGTATTTATACTATAGAATCCTGAAGCTAAACACGAAGTTGTGGTTTGGACTTGATGACCCGGCTTACTTTCAGTCTGTTGGTCTAGTAATGTTTCTTCAGGTGGTCAACATAATAACTGTGATATTCTTCTTCAATGCCTTTTCGGGATCCGTAGTCAAGGTCTCAAAGGAAGCTTCGTTGTTCGTAGGTGCTATTCTGTTTGGAATCGATTATCAACTTCTTGCCCGTCGAGGACGGTGGAAAGCGATTATGACCGAATTCGAGAATAAACTCGTGAGTGCATGGCTTCCAATAGTATTTTGGACATATATCATTGCGACGATTGG
>QKGJ01000091.1 GCA_003251275.1 Ignavibacteria bacterium | reverse complement strand
GGGAGAAGCCATCTATAGAGGGAAGCGGATGCCGGGGGCGAAAGCAATGAAAGATGCGGGTATTCGTCCCGTTGTGCTCGAAGCAAAAGAAGGACTCTCGCTCAACAACGGAACACAGGCGATGACGGCGGTGGGAGTTCTTGCGCTCCATGACGCTGAACGTTTGTGCGCTCTTGCAGATGCCGCAGCTGCAATGAGTCTCGAGTGTGTAAAAGGAAAGAGCAATCCATTTGCACCGGCAGTCCACGCGTTACGTCCCCATCCGGGACAGGCGATCTCCGCAAGAGTGATCCGAAAGATGATCAAAGGAAGCAGACTCGTTGACCGGGTGGATGATGACACGCGGGGAAAAGTGCAAGACTCGTATTGTATTCGTTGTGTGCCCCAGGTTCACGGCGCATCACGCGACGCGATTGTACACGTGCGAAAGGTGCTGAAACGTGAGATCAATTCGGCCACGGACAATCCGCTCATCGTCGGGTCGTTGGACAAAGCATTCAGCGCAGGCAATTTTCATGGACAGCCAGTCGCTTTGGCAATGGATTATCTCGGACTGGCGATTGCGGAGTTGGGGAATATTTCCGAGCGGCGGACGGCGAAACTACTGGATCGGAATCATAATTTTGGTCTGCCACATTTTCTTACAGTTGATGGCGGCGTCCACACCGGACTCATGATTTTGCAATATACGGCTGCGTCCCTTGTTTCTGAAAACAAGGTACTCATGCACCCTGCGAGCGGCGATTCGATTCCGACTTCGGCAAATCAGGAGGACCATGTGAGCATGGGGACTATTTCTGCGAGACATGCGGCTCGTATTCTTGGCAATGCTGAACATATCCTCGCGATAGAATTGCTGTGCTCTGCCCAGGGGATCGATTTCAGAAGGACGACCTGTGGGAGTGGGACAGCCTCGGTGCACGCTGCCATACGCGCCAATGTGCCCTCGCATCAGGAAGATCGCGCGCTCACCGGCGATATCGAAGCCGTGGTCGGCATGATTCGATCGGGCGAGATTTTCAAATCCATACCTTCTTAGTATTTTCCACCAATTGGAGTTTTTATGAGCGATCACGTTTACAAACACCTTGAACTCACCGGTTCATCCACAACAAGCATCGAAGATGCAATCAGTCGAGCGATTGCCAAAGCAGCTGAGTCCGTCCGCAACATGAGATGGTTTCAGGTGACAGAAACACGCGGACATATTGAGAACGGCAAGGTGAGCCATTGGCAGGTGACACTGAAAATAGGCTTCACGCTCGAGGATAGGTAGGAACGGACGCTCCCGAGCCGGCTCAAGGGCCGGCTTTTTTTGTTACCGGGCACTCATTTGGGACGAATTGCGTTCTATCAAGCGCATTCTAGGTGGAATGTGATAGTTTTGTGATCCTTTTCTAAACAGACTTTCCTTTATTGAAGATGAAACGAATAGGGGTTCGATCAATGAGAAATCTTGCAACACCTCTGATAATTATTTTCTTGGCCTTTGAGGTTGGGCTTTCACAAAGCACGGCCTCGTACACCGTTAGGTTTGACGCAGAATGGAGCGCAACAACTCACCCAACTGATTTTCCGTCGGGAGCACATTTCTCCGGATTGATCGGAGGGACGCATAACGGAACAGTTTCTTTCTGGACTGATGGACAGCTTGCATCGCCCGGAATCAAGAACATGGCGGAGACAGGAAACAAGAGTCCGCTAAACACGGAAGTGAATACAGCGATCGGAAATGGGAGCGCGCAATATTTGCTGTCGGGGGGAGGAATTGGCAGCTCGCCAGGGACAGTCAGCCTCAACTTTCAGATTAGCAATACGTTTCCACTCGTCACTCTTGTCTCGATGATCGCGCCGAGCCCGGACTGGTTCGTTGGGGTCTCGGGTTTGAACCTCTATGCTGGTGGAAACTGGGCCGACACACTTGTCGTCGATCTTTTCCCATGGGACGCCGGCACGGACGACGGGGTGACGTATCTTTCCCCCGATAACCCGGCATTACCCGCACATCCGATAGCGATGATAACTGGCTACCCATTCATTGTGAACACCAGTGTTCCACGACTGGGGATGTTCACGTTCATCAGAACAGGCGTCACATCGGTTCAAGAAAACTCATTGCCGACAGCTTTTGCGCTCAATCAGAATTACCCCAACCCCTTCAATCCGTCCACGACAATTACGTATGCACTACCTGTGGACAGCAAAGTCCGATTGACGGTGTACAACCTGCTCGGTGCGGAGATGGCAACGTTGGTGGACAAAACTCAATCAGCCAGTGTTCATAGTATCCGGTTCTCCGCTGAAAGTCTTCCCACAGGTGCGTACTTCTACAAAATCAATGCAACTCCTCTCGACGGTGGCCGTTCCTTCCAGCAGGTGAAAAAACTTGTGGTCGCTAAATAGTGCTTATGTGGCGGCCTATTAGCCGCACATAAGCAGACTCCTGCCTGTACCTATCCTTGTTTGTTCCTGAATGATTTAGTAGCTTCTTGTCGAATCTCCAAACTCAATCTCGTTTGTCCCATGCCCACACGCTTTCAGATTGCAAAAAACTGGCTTCCGCGGTATACCGGTATGCCCATCGACAAATTCGGGGACTATATACTACTCACGAACTTTGGTTATTACGTCGATCGATTCGCCGAAAAATTTTCCTGTGATGTTTCCGGCGAAGGAAAGCCGATGCAAGCGGCGACGAACGCAGACGGTCTGACGATTATCAATTTCGGGATCGGCTCTCCGAACGCAGCGACGATCATGGATCTGCTGAGCGCACGAAAACCGAAAGGAGTACTCTTTCTCGGCAAATGTGGAGGATTGAAGAAGTCAACGGAGATTGGCCATTTTATCCTTCCTATTGCTGCAATTCGCGGAGAAGGGACAAGCACAGACTATTTTCCACCCGAGGTGCCGGCTCTACCATCATTCAAACTTCATAAATTCGTCTCTGATAAGATATGCGCACGCGGGCATGAGTATCGCACCGGCGTTATCTATACTACCAACCGGCGACTCTGGGAACACGACGCAGATTTCCTAAAGCGCCTCAACCATCTCACCTGTATCGGCATCGATATGGAGACTGCGACGATCTTCATCGTTGGTCATTTCAACAACATCTCCCGCGGAGCGCTGCTTCTGGTTTCGGATGTGCCGATCACTCCGGAGGGAGTCAAGACCGAGGCATCCGATGCGAAGGTCACGCAGGGGTGGTCTCAGGCGCATCTTGATATCGGCATTGAAGCGATGACAGAGATTGGGAAGAAGGGCGAAGAGATTAGGCACTTTCGGTACTGACTATCATGGGCTCAAAAAAACGAATTCCGGCAGGGACGCAGTGGGGAGACATCGTTGGCTATTCACGCGCTATGAGAATTGGCAACATGATTGAAGTTGCAGGGACGGCCGCAATTGACGAAAACGGTACCGTGGTTGGGGTGAATGATCCCTATGCACAAACGCGCTTCATTCTCACAAAGATTGAAAAGGTCTTGAAGCAGGTTGGCGGCACGATGAAGGACGTGGTTCGAACCCGAATATTCGTCACCGATATCTCCCGCTGGGAAGAGATCGGTAGGGCACACGGCGAGTTTTTCAAAGACATCAAGCCCGTCACCTCAATGGTTGAGGTGAAGGCATTGATTTCTCCGGAGATGATTGTGGAAATCGAAGCGACAGCGATTCTCTCAGAATCATAGCAGGTTATCTTTCTCATACCAAGGAGGTTGAGTCATGTTCCTGGCACACTTCGGGGTTGCGCTTGCCGCAAAGAAAGTCGCCCCCAAAACTTCTCTCGGCACACTTTTCATTGCAGGGCAACTCATTGACTTGCTCTGGCCTATTTTTCTTTTGGTAGGGTGGGAGGTGGTGGAGATCGATAAGGGGAATACCGCTGTCACTCCACTCAATTTTATCTACTATCCCTTCACGCATAGCCTTCTGGGGTGTGGAGTTTGGGCCGCAGCGATTTATTTCGTTTACAAGAAAATAAAACTGGATGAAAGAGGGGCAGCGATTCTCGCCGGGCTGGTGATGAGCCACTGGTTTCTGGACGTCCTCAGTCATCGACCCGACCTACCGCTCTATCCCGGAAGCGATATCTATCTCGGCCTCGGGCTATGGAATTTCGTTGGCGGGACTCTTTTTGTCGAGGCGGGAATTTTCTTCGGAGGACTGGCACTCTACTTGCAAACAACGCAACTCAAAGATTCACGCGGGAAGATTGTCCTCTGGAGTTTCATTGTCTTCATTTGCTTCATCTACCTATTAAATCTTCTGGGTCCTCCTCCTCCCAGTGCGGAGGCAATCCCCATTGCAGGTCTTGCAATGTGGATTCTTATTGCGTGGGGATATTGGATTGATCGAACGAGGGAACTCCGTCCCGGTACTACGGGTTCACAAGGGTGAACATCCGGATTAGCCGGTGCATCGTATGATATGTGACGCTTTTGTGATGAAATGGTGAGATAGGTTTCGTACACTATCGTATCGAGTGAATATCAAGGAGTGAATATGAAAAACTTTGCCATTGGACTGACCATCGTCGGACTGTTTGCGGTTGCCGCTTGTACGCCTGTCGAGGGGAAACAGGAGAAGAAAGCAGCGAAGCAGTTGACGATATTTTCAGTCGAGAAGAAAGGATTAATTATGATCGACAAGGTGGTGAAATCGGAAAGCGAGTGGGAGAAGGAACTCACTCCGGAGCAGTTTAGGATTATGCGGCAAAAGGGAACCGAGCGGGCATTCACAGGGGCATATTGGGATAACCACGAAAAGGGAGTCTACAAGTGCGCATCCTGCGGGATCGATCTCTTTGCGTCTGATACTAAGTTTGAATCCGGTACCGGGTGGCCCAGCTATTACCAGCCGATCGCAAAAGAAAACGTCAAGGAGGAAACGGACAATAGCTTCCTCATGACAAGAACAGAAATCCTTTGCGCCCGATGCGAAGGCCATCTAGGCCATGTGTTTGACGACGGTCCGAAGCCGACCGGTCTCCGGTACTGTATCAACTCCGCCGCTTTGAAGTTCGAAAAGACAAAGTAAGTCCAGCGCCCGCGTCTAGCGGGCGTTTTCTTTTCCTCCCCTTCGTTGATTGTCTGAACTCAATTCCCTACAATCATTCAACAATTTCTCTCCGTTGCATCCTTACAAAGGGAAAGAATTTCTTCCTTGGAAAAAAAGCATGTAGTTGTGTTCAGCGTTTCCGCCGGTGCCGGACATGTCCGCGCAGCTGAGGCGCTTGTTGCCGCTGCATCCAATCTCGATCTCCGCGCAACACATCATGACGTAATGGACATTGTACCGCCTCTCTTTAAGAAGGTGTATGCGGAGTCGTATCTTACACTCGTGACAAAACATCCCGCCCTTTGGGGATACCTGTATTCAAAAACAGATCGAAGAAAAATTGATTCCACATTGGACAAACTGCGACTTGCAGTCGAGCGGCTCAATACACAGAAGCTGAAGGACATTCTCGCAGACGATCCTCCCGACTATATTATCTGCACTCATTTCCTCCCTGCTCAAATTTTTGCCCGCTGGCGGCGGAAGAAACGCATGGCGACACCTGTGTGGGTCTGTATTACGGACTTTGACGTTCACACGCTTTGGGTGCATCGCCATCTAACAGGTTACTGCGCCGCGAGTGATGAAGTCGCGTGGCGGCTGAAGAGCAAAGGCATGGACGAAGCTGCAGTTGCGGTGACCGGTATACCCGTGATGCCGGCATTTTCTTCTTCACCCGACAGGATAGAGTGCGCTCGCGAATTGGGGATTCGTCCGGACCGAATGACTATTCTCCTCATGTCAGGTGGTGCTGGCGTCGGGGCGGTTCATAAGCTTGCCGAGCGGCTGCTTGCGATTCCGCATGATTTTCAGCTCATTGCGGTGGCCGGACGGAACAAAAGGCTTCTCCAGGCCCTCGAAGAAATAGCAAACGAATTCCCCGGAAGACTGAAACCGCTTGGATTTACGACGAATATTGAACGCGTGATGGCGGCGAGCGATCTCGTGATAACCAAATCCGGCGGATTGACGATCTCGGAATGCTTGGCCATGGGACTACCAATGATCGTGGTATTTCCTATTCCAGGACAGGAAGAGCGGAACGCTGATTATCTTCTCGAGCACGGAGCCGCAATGAAAGCCTATGACGAGGCTGGCTTGGAGTTCCGCGTACGATCACTCTTTGAGAATCCGAAACTGTTGGATATAATGTCTGAAAATGCCCAGCGACTTGGACGGCCAACAGCAGCAACGGACGTGCTGAAGCTCGTCCTCTCTTAGCCACTGAGTTTTTCCATCGTTACGTAATAAGACATGAACCGACTACTCAACATATTTTTTTCCTTGTTTTTTGTTCCCAGCGTCGTGGCGCAGACGTTTCCGGTCTGGCGAACGTTGTCTACTGCTCCATTTATGAGTTCATCGCGGATTGACGATGTTACGTTTGTGACTGATCAACTGGGATGGCTTGCCAATGGGCGTGGCCAAATCTGGAAGACAACCAATGGTGGGGGAAATTGGGTGAAGGTGTTTGACAAGAACACGATTTATTTCCGCACGATAACCTTTTCGGATTCATTGCACGGTTACGCATTCAATTTGGGGACGGAGGAGTTTGGTGGCGCGACGGATACAAATATCGTCTATCAGACTTCGGACGGGGGAGCAACCTGGGCAGCCAACAATAATTTCTTTCCACAGAAACCCCGTGGACTTTGTGGTTCCCAAACTTTCGGCGACTCGATGATCTACGCGGTGGGACGTGTTCGCGGTCCAGCTTTTTTCGTGCGCAGCACAGATGCGGGGCAAAGCTGGCAAACACGCGACATGAGTTGGTTTGCGCACGGGCTGCTGGATGTTTACTTCTGGTCGGCTGATTCGGGTATCGCTGTCGGGCATACCGGCGACGTTAATGAAACCTCGATGGGGGTTGTCCTTTTCACGGCAAACCGAGGTGACAACTGGACGATCCTTCATACAACCAGCCAGCTCGGCGAATGGTGTTGGAAGATTGACTTCCCTTCTCGTCTAGTCGGCTACATTTCATTACAGCGGAACAGCGGTGCGCCGGTGAATTTCCTGAAAACCACCGATGGTGGGTTTAGCTGGGAGGACAAGCTCTTTCGAATGAGTGCGTATTATGTTCAAGGAATCGGTTTTGCATCGGAAACTCATGGCTGGGTTGGTGGCAATAGCAGTCAGCCAACGTACGAAACAACCGATGGTGGCGATACATGGTTTCAGCAGCCGTTTGGCGTGCGCGTGAACAGGTTTTGGATGATCAATGATACGCTTGGCTATGCGGTTGGACAGACGGCATATAAATATTCGCCAACCATGGCAACAGACGTTGTCGAGCGACGACCTGAGCCTCAAGGTTTTGCGCTCCTCGAGCTATACCCGAATCCATTCAACTCGCAAACAACCATTCGTTATACGGTGACCGGCGGCTCGGACGATCCGGCGACGCCGTTGCATATTTCAATCAAGTTGGTGGACCCACTCGGAAGGGAAATAACCCAGCTGGTGGATGAGTTTCATCGTGCCGGCACATATTCGACAACCTATGATGCCCGGGCACTTGCAAGCGGAGTTTATTTTGTACGAATACAGGTGTCGTCCGGATCGGACGGCTCGCCTGTTCTCTCCGGCAATTACCTGGACATCAAGAAACTTGTCCTCCTAAAGTAGGAAGTTCGTATGGGTAAGTGGCGATTTACTTCTTGTGCGTTTCTTGTCATCGCATCTATCCTTCCAGGCGGTTTGGCGTCATCGGCGGATAATGTCCCTGACACGCTTCGTTACGCCATGGATGAAGTGGTAGTAACCGCCGAACGGACAGAGGACATAGTAATGAATGCAACCTCGTCTATTTCCGTGCTGCGGAAATCTGAGATTCAGGCAATCCCCGCAGGAAAGATTTCCGATCTTTTCCAATTCGTTCCGGGTTTCATCGTTTCCACATTCGATGGGGTGGGAAGAAATCCTGCAATCAATGCGCGTGGGTTTTATGGTGGCGGCGAGGCGGAGTACAACATTGTCCTCGTTGATGGGATGCCCCTGAATGATTTTGAAAATGGACTGGTCAACTGGAGTATGATCCCGTTGAATGATGTTCAGTCAATCGAGATTGTGCGAGGAGGCTCTTCTCCATTGTACGGGGACGCGGCATTGGGGTCTGTGGTAAATATTCGGACGGGAATTGATGCAGGCAACCGTTCGTCTCTTTCGATCGGTGGGGGAACCCTTGGAAGTTTCAATGCGCGTGCAATGTCAGGGGGAATGCTAGATGATTATCCGTATCGAGTGAGTATCTCCTTTGAGCAAACAAACGGATATCGGATGCATAGTATGTGGAGGGGTATAAGTGCAGGAGGGATGATGACTTTTCCTCTCTCTGAAAAATCTGCTCTGAAATTCTCGACACAAACCCAATGGATAAAGTCCGAAGATCCCGGTCCGCTCACGAAGAGCATGACCTATGTCGACCCGAAATCGGGAAGTCCATTCTACAGAAATGATGGAAGGGATGAACGACGCCATATTGGGACGATCAATTTCACGCATTCCGTTGGAGCGCATGGCGGGATTTCCGCACGGACATCGTATCGTTATAAGAAATCAACAAATGTGCGCACTCTTGTGAACCCGTTGTTTTTCATCGATGGAGCAACCGGATCGCTTCTTGGTCTCGATCCAACCGTTCTCTTTGGGGACACACAACTCCGTGAATCATCGTCCCATCAGATCTCAGGAACAGTGCAGTATGATACCCGTTTCCAAATCGGGCCCGTTGCCGACAGGCTTGTTCTGGGTTCCGATGTGGAGTTCGGATCGCTCAGCTCTGAGTATTTTGGTTTCTTCCAGGGAATGGACAATGAATACAGGGCCTCCTCCGGTTCACGTGGTTTATTTATCGATTATGATGATGACACTCGTTTTAAGTATTCTTTTTTCGTCAACAATGAGTTCACGTTTGTTGGGGTCGTTTCCCTGAGCATCGGTTTGCGATACGAGAGAATTGAATCGCACTTCAACCTTCGTCCATGCGCTTCGTGTGGAGACTTTGATAACATGCTCAACCCAGCGAGTTCTGCGTTTAGTCCGAAAGTGGGGGTGAATGTTACTCTTGCCCGGACGAATGATTATGCCGGCAGCGTCTATGCGACTTTCAATCGTTCATTCAAAGCGGGTACGATGGATCAATTGTTCGACCGACGATCTACCCGTGTTGCCGCGCAGTTCAACGGATCGCCGACGACGCAAGTGATTGCCTTTCCATCCCTTGCGAATTCTCTGCTGAAGCCCCAATTCGCCTCAACATACGAGGTAGGGACCTATCAGCGATTGGCCGCTAGTCAGGATCGTGCCGCGGAACTAACGATTGTTTTTTATCAGAGCGATCTCAAGGATGAAATAGATTTCGATATTGCCTCGCTCCGGTATCAAAACATCAATGCGAGCCGTCATCGCGGGATTGAATCCGGGTTGAAGGTTTTTTTCATGAGGAACTTCAATCTATTCGCCAACTATACCTGGTCGCAGGTGACATTTCGCGCAGGGCAGTTTGTAGGAAATATGTTGAAGGGGATACCGGAGAATGTCATCGCCGGTGGCGTTTCGTTCACCCAGCCAACCGGTATTGGAGCAACTCTCACAATGAGTTCATATCGCAACATTTATCTTGATGATGAGAATACGGCTCCACTTTCACCTTATGTGATTATCAGTGGAAGGATTACATATGCGATTTCTTCCTTGCTGATGAGCGTTGATGTCGAGAATATCACCGACAAGAAATATAGCTCCGCAGGATACACGTTGTTCGGAACGACCTATCTCTTTCCGGCGGCGGGGAGAGTGATCCGGGCTGGTGTTTCGGTTGAGTTGTGAGAAGAGCGTTAGGGATGAATCCAGTACGTGAGCTTCAGTGCGAGAACATTGTCTGTATTTGCTGCGAAGAGACTCTTCAGGTCCCGATTGATGTTGAACTGCCCCGGATTGGCAAAATCCTCCCGGCTGTTTGTCCAAACCAGATAGATGGTTGAACCCGGGGAATACTCCCACCGAAAAACAAAATTAGCCCGGAGCGATTTGAAGTTGAAATTGGGATCATTGAGCGTGAAAGCGGATGCAGGTCCGCTCATCCCATCCGGGTCGATGGTGTATACGCTGTTTGCGTAAGCAATGGTCGATGCATTGCTACCGTAGCTCGCGAACTGATACGCCCCGGGTCGTGCCAATTCCTTGAACTGGTCGTATGTTCCGACAGAAATCAGCGGCTGAACAAATGCCTGCAGGCTCATCTTTGGTGTAAATGCAAAATCAACACGCAATACTGCTGAGATTTCCCTCTGATCAAGTCGACCAAAAACATACCGGGTACCGAAAGTTCGTGTAGCGGTGGGGTCAACCTGCGCTTGCACCCATTGCGCAATCGTCACATCCCGGAAAAATGAACCCGAGACCGATATATTCAGCGCAGGTCCTGGTTTGAGAGTGACACCTGGCTCCACGCTGAATCTATACCCGCCGGACTCCGTCCTGCCCCCCGCAAAAATAAGCAGCCCTTCAACATCATTGCGAGGATCCGAGTACAATTGCAAGTCGGCCACGTATCCGCGGGTAGTCTTCATGTACGGCCCGCCTCGCGTGGTTGTGGCATCGATGACGGGAGAGTTGAACCCGAACACTCCCCGCATCCCCCAGTAGTTCAAGAATTTCAGATTCCAGTAGAGAAATCCCCCTTCGCCCGTTTTGAGTCGAGCAAAGTTATAATTTTGGAATAGGCCAAGGTTCCACCCCTTGCGACGAAATGTCTCGTCCGGGTCGTACCACTGGTAGCCGATCATCGCGTGTGCGTTGATAACATCTGCAGTCGAGAGGAAACCGAGATCATTCGCATCAAATCCAGGAGTGATCAATCCCACCCCGGAGTTGAATTGCCAGCTTCCTTTTTGTTTGTTCACCGTCACCCTGCTCGCAAATCCAGAAAGTGAGGTCGCATTCGGATTTAGGGTTAGATGGGTAGCATCTGGCCTCTGGAAATAATGGGCCGATGATTTCTGGACGGAGGCTATTCTCGCGGGCGTGCCCTGAATGTGTGTTGCCGTTGCCCATCCGGTTAGAACCCAGACCCTTTCATCGTCGAGAGTTACCCAACCGTCAAGTCCTCCGGAAAAGGAATGTTCGTTGTAGCTGTTGCGCAGGGAAGGATCTTTCAGATCGCGCAATAGTCCCGTTCCCAGAACCCCGAGCCCATGGCGGGCCTCATCAAACTCGTATAGTGATCGAACGACTGTGGTGGATGCAAGCGGTTCTACGGGATCGGTGAATCGGACGCCCGCGCTGTCCACATCTGCGCTTTCCCTCGCTGTGAGAGACTCGAGCGCCCCGATAGACCATCCATGCGAAATCTTTCCAGTGATTTTTGCAGCGCCAAGAATCGACGTGCGATCCGGAATATCAGCGAACCCGGTGTGAAGAACGCTTCCGCGGGGAGATCTGCCAATTCTCCGACTGTAAAAGTACAAGGGGTCCGACCAGTTGAACGACCAGAAGCTGTTTGCACCTCCCCGACCGAAGTTAAAGAAGTTCGACGCTTCGACAAAAAACGGTCTCTTCTCCTCAAAGAACGTTTCGTACTGGGAGAGATTGACCACGGCAGGGTCAACTTCGACCTGGCCGAAATCAGGGTTCACCGCTGCGTTCAGAATAAAGTTATTCCCGATTCCCCATTTGAAATCGGCTCCGGCATTCCCTACGTAGATGCTTCCATCATTAAACGGATTTCCTGTGATCTGTTGAATATATTCGCCACGTGCGGTGACGTAAGGAACGATTTCAAGATTCGGTTGGGGGCTGATTCCGGAGATACCTACCAACTGAGCTGACTTCGACATCCGCGGGGATTCGTCCAACGGGACGCTGACGATCCAATCCTCTTCCTTTCGACGTTGAATCGTGCGGAAAGCGTGGAACCCCCAGTGATATGAATCCGCTTGCGCGAAACGCAATTGAGAGAACGGAATTTTCATCTCTGCCCACCAACCATACTTGTTAACACGCGTGGCTGCATCCCAGACGCCATCCCAGGTGTCATCGTCTTGCGTGTCATTATAGATAATCGCATCAGCGATGGCACCCTTCGGATTGACCGCAAAGGAGAAGCCTGATCTCTGGTCGTTGTATGAATCGATAATGACGGTGAACATGTCACTGTTGAAATCCGCATCTCTTCGTCCCGATCTGCCCACGATCGAATCCGGGGATGTATCGTACATCAGGGCGGCAATGTACAACGCGTCGTCATCGTATGACACCCAAAGTTCCGTCCTCTGCGTCGGAGGTTCGCCATCGTCTGGCTCCCGTTGGGTGAAGTCCGAAAAACCTTCACGTTGCCAGACTGCTTCGAGGAATCGTGCATCGATCCTCATCGGCTCGTTGGTGCGGACCGCTTCGATAGTTTTTGACGCAGTCGAAGATTGTTGCGAGAGAGATTGAGTCGCACCAAAAAGAACGATGAGATAAGAGAGTTGCTTCAAATGCTACTCCAAAGGTAGAAGTTGCGGGAGGTGTTCGCGGTTGGTGCGATGCTATCGAGCATGGAGGAGAATGATCCAGATGGCATTAAGTAGTTGCGCATCATCTTGACTCGATTGGTAGAAGAGGGGAGATCACTGACCGCATTCAAGATAGGGAACAGATAGAGGAAATTCAACAGAGAGAAGGTGCATCCGGCAACTAGTTAGGTAAGACAAGGCAAAACAGCCTTGAATTACCAACGTCCTTTTACTATGTTATCTCTTACACTTTTCAGCAAACTCGAATGCAACAGATCCGTGGGCTGCATCGACCGCGTGATCGCTGTTGCTTCATCTTTTACCGCAAGTGACGTGTCTGAGACCAGCATCCATCTAGCCATTTTGTTTGCCGACATCGCCGGCAGCACTCGTTTGTATGAGGTCTTTGGCAATACTGCGGCTCAGCGGGTTATTGCCCAAGCTCTTGGGATTCTGACGGATGTGGTTCATAAGCAAGAGGGGACAGTGGTGAAATCGATTGGTGACGAGATTATGTGCAGGTTTAATGATACGGGAAGAGCGGCGCAAGCAGCCGTGGAAATGCAACGAGTGCTCAAAGATGCAAGCCGCATGAATGCGTTCGAGAATCAAACCATTAATGTGCGTATTGGGTTTTCCTTCGGACCGGTGATCGAATCCGACGGCGATGTCTTCGGAGAAGCAGTGAATCTGGCGGCGCGGGTGGTTGCTCAGGCAAAGGCAAAAGAGATTCTCACAACAAAGGAAACAAGCGACATGCTCGGCGACGGCGCAGCGGTGCAGACCCGGTTTGTCGAGCGGATGCAGCTGAAAGGAATCCATGATCCGCTCGAACTTCACGAACTCCTTTGGGAACACGAGAATCTCACTCTCGTCGAGAATGACGTGCGCGAAAGAACGATCGAGTGCCAGGGATTGTTGGTGAAGTACAAAGGGGAGAACAGGTCAATGGATCGCAACGAGCCCAAAGTTTCCATGGGACGTGGGGAAGAGAACGACCTTGTCGTTCTCAACGGGCTTGTCTCGAGAGAACATGCAAGAATTGAGTTTCGAGGGGATAGGTTTGTGTTTGTTGATCAGAGTATCAACGGGAGCTATGTCCTAGTGTACGGGGAACGCGAAGAATTTGTTCGGCGTGATGAGTTCCATCTCCGGGGCTCTGGTATGATCAGCCTGGGGCGTTCAACGGAATCCGAACATGACGAGTGCATTCATTTTGCATGCATTGAAAAAGGAAAGGACAACGGATGATTGTATTCCTGGTTCTGGCGACTTGCTTCCTCGCCTATGCGAACGGTGCGAATGATAATTTCAAAGGTGTTGCAACTCTCTTTGGCAGTAACACCACTGACTACAAACGAGCTCTTTGGCTTGCCACCTTGTCCACATTTGCCGGATCCCTGTGCGCATTGTTCCTTGCCGGCGCGTTGATCAAAAGTTTCTCCGGAAATGATCTGGTGCCATCACACATCGCCGGATCCTCAGCATTTCTGCTCTCTGTCGCTCTCGGCGCAGGAGGCGCCGTCATACTGGCCACTATTTTTGGTTTTCCAATTTCAACGACGCATGGCCTTACCGGGTCGCTGGTTGGCGCCGGCCTTGTTGCCGTGGGGAATCAGGTAAATCTTGGTCAGTTAGGTGTTGCTTTTTTTCTGCCCCTCATAGTCTCTCCAATGCTTGCGGTGGGGTTGTCCTCCGTCCTCTATTTTGCTTTCCGGGCCATGCGTCTCCGTCTAGGTGTCACCGAGGAATACTGCGTCTGCGTAGGTACAAAAGAGACCATTGTTCCTATTCCGCAACCGGATGCCGTTCTCTCATTCGCCCATGTTCCGCTTCCTGAGATATCGGTTGATGTGCAGAAAGAATGCACGCGGCGTTACAACGGAGAGTTGCTTGGATTGAACGTGCAATCAATCCTCGATGCCGGACATTTCATGAGCGCGGGCGTTGTCAGTTTTGCACGAGGACTCAATGATACACCAAAGATTGTTGCATTAATGTTGGCTGCTGGCGCCGTAGGGATTGAGCATGGGATGCTCGCAGTGGGAATCGCCATTGCGATCGGGGGTCTTGTCAATTCGCAGCGGGTTGCCGAAACGATGAGCAAGAAAATCACTGTCCTGAATCATGGTCAGGGATTTACAGCAAACATGGTGACCGGCATCCTGGTAATTTTTGCAAGCAAGTTTGGGCTCCCTGTCTCGACTACTCATGTCTCCGTAGGGTCACTGGCGGGTATTGGCGCAGTGACACGGGAGTGGAACGTGAAAGTGCTTGCTGAAATTCTGGCTTCGTGGTTCTTGACCTTGCCGGTTGCCTTTAGCCTCAGCGCCCTGTCCTATTGGTTGATAGCATAGGCATGGAACCTCCCACACAAGGACGCGTGGGAGAAGAGTGCAACGTTCTTTGTTTCGATGTACGAATGAAAAAACAATAATGCTGATTACCGAAGAATACATCAACGAAATTGCCGAGGCAGAAATAATTGCGGCTGGAAGAAGGTTATTCCACGCGGGCAGAGTTCTTGAAAAGAAAGCAGAGGAGCACCAGGTCGCTTTCGATGTTACAGCCAATGGGGATGTGTCCAGGGTTCTCCTGTTCATTGATGATCAGAGTCTCGAATCCTCGTGTACATGCGGATATGACTGGGGTGGGGCATGTAAACACGTCGTCGGAGGGATGCTGTCGATGATGTATCGTCAGGCCGGCGTTAAATATACGCCTGTGGTTTCCCCATTGCCCGATGATGATGAACGGACTTTCTATTCTCGTGCTTCCTATTGGGTGGATCAAATCCACCATCTTCTTCCCGAGGATGAGGAAGAAAACACAAGATCAAGGAGTCGCTCTCAAAGAAGGGTCACGTATAGCATTGGATGGAACGACCGGACACGATCTCTTCTTCCCCAAAGTGTCACGTCAACAATCGATAGCGGTACATCGTTATCCCAAAACGGTAGAACGGCAGGTAGCGGAGGCAACCAGAAGGAGCGGTACCTGGTTTCCTCTATCGGCAAAGAACTTTCCATTGTCATAAGCGACAACGCTGCCAAACCGTCAAAAAACGGAGGCGAAGCTCCTCCCATCACGACACAGAATGTCAACCAGAAGGTATGGCAAGAGATTTTCGAAATGGTCATTGGAAAGGAAGTTCATTTCGTAACGGGCGAGGGAGTGTTAAACAAAAAGGCGCACGTCCGGGCGGATATCTATGAGTTTACATTGAACGTCACAGAAACCAACGGCGGTTTGGAGCTTCACGCTGATCTTGTAGGCCCGTCAAAGAAAATCACCATCAGTCAATCCCAGGTTATTCTCAGCGAAGAACCCTTATGGGTTGCTGCCGGCAAAGAGATCGTGCGCGTTGAGGGAATTTCAGCGGAACGGTTTCGCGGAGTGCAGACGATGATCCTCCCGATGTACGTCCCGCTCCGTGACAAGAGAGCGTTTTTCGAAACAACGATTCCTTCTCTCATGGAGCGTTTCAGGCTAGAGTGTGACGTTCCTTCGCTCGTGAGAACATCCGGGCCTGCAATCCCGATGTTGTATTTGATGGAAACATCCGGCCTGTTGCAGATCGAGCTTCGGTTTCGCTATGACAATGTAGAGGTGAAAGATACGTTGGGTAGCCTTAATGGCATGCAATCGCCGTTTGATATAATCTCGAGAGATGAAGAGTTCCATATTATAGAACGGGATCGTGAGCGCGAGCAGGCGTTTCGTGATACCCTGGTTAGCTCCGGCGTGAAGCCCCGTCGGGAAATGGTGCAGCCTCCTGCGTACAGCCCAACTATTCACCCGCTTGAATGGCTCCACGCGAAACTTCCTGAATTGCAAAAACAGGGTTTTGATGTATTTGCGCAGAATCTGAAGCAACATCGCCTTCGTCAATCAACGCCACTCTTGCGCCTGAGAGTTTCGTCAGGGATTGATTGGTTTGACCTCAAAGCCGATGTGGATTTTGATGGTGCCAAGGTTCCAATGAATGAATTGCTCAAGACCGTGGAGCGGGGAGAGCGGTTTGTGAAACTTGGCGATGATTCCTATGGCATACTTCCTGAGGAGTGGGTTGCAAAATTCCGTCGTACCATCGCTCTGGCTGAACGGAATACTGAGGGTCTGACGTTCTCGCGGGCCCAAATCGGCGCACTGGATGAACTTCTGATCGATGCAGACGAAGTAGACATTGATCAGACATTTGAAGAAATGCGGGGTCGGCTCCGTTCCTTCTCGGGTATTGGCACTCGTGCGCTTCCGGAAAACTTCAATGGAGAGCTAAGACCGTATCAGAAGTCTGGATACGATTGGCTCTTTTTCCTGAAGGAATTTTCTTTTGGCGGTATTCTTGCCGACGACATGGGTCTGGGAAAGACAATTCAGACTCTCGCACTTCTCCAAAAAGTATATGAGGAAGGCGAAGTGAAGCCGTCTCTTGTTGTTGTTCCAACATCGTTGATTTTCAATTGGCAGAACGAAGCGGAAAAGTTTACTCCCACTTTGCGCGTTTTGGCATATAGTGGATATGGCCGTAGCCGGTATCATCAGGATTTCGATCAATTTCAAATCATCATCACGAGTTATGGAATTTTGCGGCGTGACGTTGACCTCCTGGCAGAGATGGAATTTTGCTATCTCGTTTTGGATGAGTCCCAAAACATCAAAAATCCTGTTTCACAGAATGCTCGCGCATCGCGCCAGTTGCAGGCCGCGCATCGGCTGGCGTTGACCGGCACGCCGGTAGAGAACAACCTGATGGATCTTTGGTCTCAGTTTGCGTTTCTCAACAAGGGAATGCTCGGAGGAGAACATACATTTGCAGATCATTTTGCGAATCCAATCGAGCGGCAAAGCGATAAGGAATCTGCGGCGTTGTTGAAAAAGATTATTTTCCCTTTTATTCTGCGACGGACAAAAGACATCGTGGCGGAAGATCTTCCTCCAAAGCAGGAATCGGTGGTGATGTGCGATATGGATGCTGCCCAGCGTGCGGTCTACTATCACTGGAGGGATCACTTTAGAACAGCAATACTCCAAAGCATCGATGAGCAGGGGATGGCCCGATCAAAGCTGAAGGTCCTGGAAGGTCTTACCATGCTTCGCCAGGTATGCTGTCATCCGGCCCTTGTGGAAAGCGGGTATGAAGGCACCTCTGGGAAGTTCGACGCGTTTGCAGAAATGTTGGATGATGTCATCGCGGAGGGACATAAGATTCTCGTGTTTTCACAGTTTGTCCGAATGCTCACCATCCTCCGTCGCCACTGCGATGCCAACGCTATTTCGTATGAGTACCTGGACGGTAGGACGACGAATCGGGAGAAGTGCGTTGCGCGATTTCAGGAAGATGAAAGTGTGAAGCTCTTCCTCATCAGCTTGAAGGCAGGGGGCACCGGGCTCAACCTTACCGCGGCAGATTATGTGATCCATTACGATCCATGGTGGAACCCGGCGGTCGAGATACAGGCAACTGATCGGACACATCGTATTGGACAGACAAAGCATGTCTTCTCGTACAAACTCATAACAAAAGAGAGTGTTGAAGAAAAGATTCTGGAACTGCAGGAGAAGAAGAAACAGCTGGTGAAAGAGATGATTGCTACGGACAGCGGTTTGGTCAAATCGCTGACCCGTGAAGACATCGATTTGCTGTTCGGATAGAAACTCCTCCCATCCGAGGATGGGAGGAGCCTTATTCAGAAGGACTTCTTGAAATTGAACGGAATCGTCACCCAGCTGGTGACGGGCCCCGTCGGCATCATGCCCGGAGAATATTCGGACTTCATGACCGCGGTGACCACCGCATCATCGAAAATCGGATTGGTGCTGCTCAAGATTTTTGCCTGTAGTGGTTTTCCCTTTTCACTAATCTGTACCCTGACCATTACTTTTCCTTCTTGTCCCTTCTTTGCGGCTGATGCTGGAAACTCTACACTCTGGAGACGAAGAATCGATGGCAGCCGTTGCTGTCCCGCCCGGACCTTTGCCGGAGCGGCAGTTAGCTTAGATTCCATAGGTTGGGCCGAAAGTTTTTCAATGCCAATTTCTTTGGCAGGATTCATCTTTTCGATGACAGGCGAATTGCTTGCGAGACCTTCCTTAGCAGCTGGCTCCGGCGAATTATTTTTCTGCACGATGTCCTTTGTATCAGTTGAGGCGGCAGTTTTCACATTTTCGACAGGCTTTTCCAACTGAGGAATCGGAGTTGTTTGATTCTTTCCCGCATTTGGCTGCACCGTCACCTCTTGGTACACCTCTTCATAGGGCATCTGAACGACGTTGTAGACGGTCCTTGGTTCCTTCTTTAGCAAGAGGGCGGTGCCGATAAACGTCCCCGCTGCGGCAATAACAATCAGTACGGTTACGGTCACAAGCCTGTTTCGCTTCTGATTCTTCTCGCTACCCGTTGTTGACACATCTGCGGCAATGTCCTCGCCGTTTTCATGGACAAGAATGACTGCAGGTGTCGATGCAGTACTGAGCTTTGCGTCGCGAAGCTTGTTGATCCGACGTTCATAGATTCTCGCATTCTCATCGCCGGGAGAAATAATGTAGACTCGCTTTACCTCTTCAAGTGCCCGGTCAAATTCCTCTTTTTCAATACATTCATCCGCTCGTTGCAGGTATTGATTCCGAAGTTTCTCCAACACTGCCGTTTTTTGTTCACACGACTGGGTTTCCGCATGCTCACTGTTTCGATTGTCTTCTTCGATTGCGCGGTCGACGATGGCCGGCAGCGATTGCAATAGATGGCTTTGCTGGTCAGGTGTGAGGGTACCGGCTTCTTGCAGATCCTCCATTTTTTCGATCTGCTTTTGAAGGGCGACCACGAAAATATTCTGAGGATGGGAAGCTCGGATTCGCTTCACCGATGTGAGCGCCTGTGGAAGTCGTCCCTCCTTCACTTCCTCCAGCGCAATGTTCAGCTCTAATGCGATCATGGGCTGAACTTGGTCCTGCATTGCCGAAGAACTTCTCATTTGTTTTCTCTTATTGTGGAACGTTTAATCTTCAGACTTTCGTGCAAATCTTTGTCGAGAGCATATGCTTCCTCATTCATCGGGTCGATGCTGAGAGCCTTGGCAACTTCGTCCAGTGCGTTTCGCACGTCACCTTCATTTTGAAAACTGCGTGCAGCTGATAGATGAGTTTCCAGTCCTCCAAGCCGATCTGAGGGTCGATCATCCGGTGACTGGGAGTTGAGCATTTCTTCCTTCAGGATTTCCAGTTCTTTATTCTCAGGTTCTTCGAGAAGCCCCAATGCAATTGCGACAATCGCATCTTCGGTCTTGTTCTCTGCGAGGAGTTCCCGGATTTTTTGTGCGATCGACGATTCATTTGTTTTGAGTTCGATTGCAGCATGTTCGTTGCTGCTGCCGGTTTGCGTTTGGAACCACTCTTGCTGAACTTCATCCTCAAGAGATGTCAATTCCTCGTTCAGCGGATCGAGGACAAAAGCCCTCGCAATATCGTCAAGTGCCTTTTCGAACTCTCCTCGGTTCCGATGCTCATGTGCAGAGGAAAGAAGCTGATCGAGTTCCAATGGAGTGCTGGCCTCTTCTCCCTGTCTACCCTGCTCATTTGCGGCGAGGATTTCCTCCTCGAGTTTCTTCACCTGATCGTCCATCGGATTTACCTGAAACGCAAGTGCGACTTCTGCAAGTGCGTCATCGAAAGCACGAAGTGCCATTGCGGACCTTGCTTTCTCAAGATGATGCTGTAATTGTCTTTCTGATTGCTCTGCTCTCAGCTTGTCTTCCTCTTCCAGTTTTGCCAATTGGAGTCGGTGTTCTTCTTCGTTAAGTCGCTGCAGTTCCTCTTTGCGTGCCCTGGCTCGTTCTTCTTCCTCGTACAGCCTCTGTTGCTTTACCTGCCGAACGTATTCATCTTCTTGTGAGCGTATCTTGAGTTCGCATGCCTGAAGCTCCTCGTTGGCCGGATCGATTATATACCCGCGGGTAAGCATGGAAAGCGCATGCGAATACATTTTCCTTGACGCAAGCTCGTTCGCCTGGGCAATGTGCTTCTGCACGGTGGCGCGTATTGCATGTGCCTTTTTTTTCTGTTCTTCATCTTTCTGTTCCTTGCGCGCCCGCAACAGTGTGGCAACCTCATTTTTGATCGCGAGAGCGCGGTCATTTGTTGGATCGACCATGAGGATGAAGCGAACTTCGTGCAATGCTTCATCAAGTTGATGCTGCTCAACGAATTCCTCTGCCCGCTGGAGATATTCGGCGATCTTTTGCAGCATTATGTCCTTGCGCGTCTGCATTTCCTGTGCATAGCGCGCTTCCTGTTCTTTGCTCGCAAGTTCCGAATGGTGGTTGCGGAGCTCTTGCCGTTTTTGTTCAATCTCAGCCCTTTGGTCGTCCTGGCGATCTGATTTTTTTTCCGATTCCTGTACCACAATACAAGCCAGGCGTTGTTCGTCAGCGGTCAACGACGTGTTCTTTGGGTCGAGCAACAGTGCGCGTGCGATCTCGGCTCTCGCGCGCTCGAAGTCCTTTTCGTTCTCGAATTCGCGCGCGCGCTCAATCATCCCGGCAATACGAGCCCCGAGGACTGATTTTGCTGATCCCTCTTTTTGTTGCACAGATGGGTCTTTGGCTTTCTCGGGTTTCTTGTCCGGCGAGCCGTTGCCGGGGGAATTTGCGCTGTGGGCTGCAATTAACTGGTAGATCCGTTCCTCATACGCGCTTGCGTACGGATTCTTAGAGTCTACGCTGCGTGCTTCCTTAACAAGTCTCAACGCATCGTCAAAGTGATGTTTCTTGACGAGGGTATCGGCTTGCTTCAAAAGTTGCCGGACGTGGGCTGCTTGCTCAGATTCGTAGGAGGAGTGCAAAATATTCTCTTGGTTATGTTTGTCCTTGAATGACGAAACGAATAATCAACCAAACAAATTGCTTATGGTACTCTCAGGGGTTCTGACGGCGGGGGGAGCGTCGACCGGAGCTGTGATAATGAATCGCGTTCAATATAGAAGATTGAGATAGACCCTACAGTGTTAATAGTCACCGCGCCGCATGGGTAACATGTGCGCGTCAGCCAAACAGGGCATTCGAGCAATTTTTGCTTGTCGAAATCGAATTCCATACATTCTGACTGCACATCGGCAAGACCACAAAGAATGAAAATCTATACCAAGACGGGGGATAAGGGCGATACGTCGCTCTTCGGGGGTCAGCGAGTTCCTAAAGATGCACTTCGTATTGAAGCCTATGGAACCATCGATGAGTTGAATGCCGTTCTTGGCTGCGCACTTGCGGAGAACGCTGATTCTAACCTCAACGAGATGCTCAGGCAGGTGCAGAATCAACTATTCGTGCTCGGAGCCGATCTCGCAACGCCGCATTCAACAGTTGAGGGAACGGTTCGCAGGATAGCCGCAGCGGACTCAGTTGTTCTTGAAGGATTCATTGATAGATGCCAAACTTCTCTTCAGCCCCTCAACAACTTTATTATTCCAGGCGGGTCGCTGACCGCATCATTTCTTCACCTTGCCCGTACAGTGTGTCGGAGAGCCGAACGCATTGTGGTCCGACTTTCGCGAAATGAACAAATAGGTGAAGAAGTCATCGTATTCCTCAACAGACTTTCGGATCTCCTATTCGTCCTTTCTCGGTTCATGAACCAGAAGGCAGGGCTGCGGGAGACCCAGTGGAATGCTGCCGGGCCAGCCGATAAGTAGTCCCTTGTCCAAACAATTTCCTTTTCCTTTTTTTAACACCATTCTCATTTTTCTTGGGGTATTGCTCTGGGCTGAATACGGAGCGGCCTCCGATTTCTCTCAGGATAGCGCATACGCCTTTCTCCGGGTGCTGGCCCAAGACATTGGTCCGCGACCAATGGGTTCGCCAGCGGAGAAGGATGCGTTGGAGTACGCTGCCGGGAGGTTTAGTGAATTCGGGTGCCAGGAAAGCTATGTCATGCCGATTCGCGTCGCTGGAACAATAAATACTTCCAGTGGAAATGCAGTAGGCATCGTCAGGGGAAAGTCCGGTCGGATGATTGTTATTGGTGGACATATTGACTCGGCCGGTCCGGAAATCCCCGGCGCCAATGACGATGGCTCAGGTGCTGCAACTGTTATAGAACTGGCCCGGGTTTTGGGAAGATCCCATCCGAATTCAACTCTTGTGTTTTGTTGCTGGGGCGGAGAAGAACAAGGTTTGATTGGTTCCAAATATTTTGTTGAACATTTTTCGGAGATTGACAGCGTTGATTTGATGTTGCAGATCGATATGGCGAACGGAGGCCGGTTTCTCGGACCGGACCCCAATGCCCCCGGATTTGGTTCGGCGCCACGCTGGCTTGTGCAAGCGGCATACGATGAGTTCTACGATTCGCTGGGGTATCAGGATCTGAAGTACGAATCGAATATCATGGTAATCAACAAGGCGGCTGGAGGGATCTTCGGTTCGGACCATGTTCCGTTTCTTGAGCGGGGCATACCAGCAATAGATTTTTCATCCGATGTCAGCGATCCGATTCACACACCGCAAGACAACTTGGAGAATTTTAACCCAAGCGGTCTAAAACGGTCAGGCGACCTGGTGCTCTCACTCGTGAAACGGTTCGACAAAGGAGTTCCTTCAAGGGAAATCGAGGAATACATGCTTCTCCAGTTCAGCCAAAACCTATTTTTCCTTAATCCTATTTTGCTGAGAATATTCGCATTCATCGGACTCGTTGTCGGTATCGTTACCTATCTCAACGTGCGTTCTCAAAAATTGCCAATGACCGAGGTCGTTCGTTGGTCTGGTGCAAAGCTCCTCTTCTTTTCCTTTTTGTTGCAGGGGATCATATGGTCTTCGCCTGCGTTGGTCAGCGCGATCAGCGGTGTTCGACATCCATGGGTGAACAATCAGACCGGGTTTTACGTTCTCGCCTTTTTCGCCGGACTCACCGGATTCTGGGTTGTCTCTCGTCTCGAAAATAGGTACAAGGTTTCATTGGAGGTCCACTCGCTGTTTCTCCGTTCGCTGATGATTTTTTCCTTTATGATCATCGGCTTCTCTATACTGAGCCCGGATCTTGCCGCCTATCCGGCAACAGCACTAATTCTCGTTTCTCTTTCTCTCCTATTGCGCCCGACATGGTTGAAGGCTTTGTGTCTTTTGCTGTCGCCATATTTTATTTGGCGTCTCATTTTCAATGAGGGCCTGGTGTTGATCCAACGGGGAATAGCACTGGCGCCGGACCGGGGCTTCCTCTTTGGATTACTTATCGATGCGGTCTATGTTGTCGTATTTGGATTGCTTACATTGCCCTTTGCCTTTGCGTTTGTTGCAGTGTATCGTGGGTCGGTGGTCGACCTCTTCTGGATGCGGCGATTTCAGAAACCAATCTGGCTGGTTCTCTCATTGATTGGGGTTGCAGCGTTGACGGGCTTTCTTGCTGCGCAACCCGTGTATGATAAAGAGTGGCATAAGTTCGTGAGGGTAACACAGGAATGGGAGCTCGGTTCCGATTCGTCCCGAATAAAAGTGGAGAGCGCGGAACCATTGAATTCTGCAGGACTGTCTATCAATGGAAAAGATACAACATTTCGGGGCGGAGTAACCTCAGTTACGATAGACGATGAGAGTCCTCCCAGAAAGTGGTTCCGCGTGCACAGCGTTGATTCGCTGTTGGCTACGGGGAATGGGATTGGTGGGGAAGACTTGAGTAGAGTACTGAGATTTGACCTTCCTCAACGACCTTATACTCTCTCGGTCCGGTACGATTGCGATTCGAGTTTTAGTCTGTTTTCGCCATGGGAATCGAAGTCAGAGGGAAGAAGTGTCTCTCTCAAATGGTATTCCTTTCCCGATTCCAATCTCGTTCTGCCGATGACATTCACATCAGCTTCACGCCAGCAGATCATTCAGGAGATTGAGATTACCTACAATTTTATTTTGAGTCATATTTACAGCACATCGCCTTTCACGACGACAACACATCGCATGAAAATTCGGTCACGCGATACGCTGGATTTCAAACGAACAGGATTTGGATTATGACGATCGGATCGACACCAATATTGAAAGTCCAGCATCTAAGCAAGCGTTATGGCCATCTCCTGGCAGTCAACGACGTCAGCTTTGAGGTGGTGACAGGTGAAATATTCGGAATTCTCGGACCGAATGGCGCTGGCAAAACATCAACGCTTGAAATGATCGAAACAATTCGGCCGGTGGATGGGGGCGAAATCATGCTCGACGGGCTTGATGTCCGGAAAAAGCCGCAGGAGGTGAAACGTAGAATCGGTGTTCAACTTCAGTCCTCCTCATTTTTTGACAAGTTGAATCTGGTCGAGTTGCTCGACTTGTTTGCAGCCCTCTATGATCGGTCTGTCGAGCCGATGGTTCTCCTGGACGAAGTGGAGCTTCAAGAGAAGGCAAAGTCGATGGTGTCCGAATTGTCGGGGGGCCAAAAGCAGCGTTTCTCCATTGCAGCAGCCTTGGTGAACGATCCCAAAGTGCTCTTTCTGGACGAACCGACCACCGGGCTCGATCCACAGGCGCGGAGGCACCTCTGGGGAGTCATTCGTAAGATCCGGAATGAGGGGAAGACTATCGTCCTCACCACCCACTATATGGAGGAAGCGGAGGAACTGTGTGACCGGGTTGCAATTATGGACAGTGGAAGAATAATTGCCTCTGCGCCGCCGCAAGAGTTGGTCAAGCAACTTCTTTCACAAGGATTCACCAAGGGTCGCGTTGAACGACTCGCCAACCTGGAGGATGTGTTTTTGAGCATGACAGGACATTCGCTGAGAGATGAATAGATGATGATACTGTGGAAATTGTTTATCGCTTCACTAAAGATGTACTCGCGACAGAGGGAGGCGCTAATATGGAACATTCTCCTCCCTCTGTTCATGATTGTTCTGTTTGCCTTTGTGGATTTTGGAGGACTGGGAAAAATTGAACTTGGCGTTGTGAACCAATCGGGAGAGTACTGGCTCCTGGACTCCTTGAAGCACGTGCAAACGCTCAGTATCGTTGAGGGAACGCGTGAAGAGGAGTTGAAGTTCCTCAAGCTTGGTGATCGGGATGTTGTTCTGGTGATTCCACCAGAATCTTCCGGGGCGCGACTCGGAGAACTTTCGTTGTTCACCAATGATGGGAAACCGCAGGAAGGTCAGCTGGCCGCGCTGATAATTCAGCGGGTGTGCGATGATGTAGTTCTAAAGTCAATCGACGAGAAGAGCCGGATCCATGTAAGAGTTGAGCATGTGCAGAGCAGGAACCTCACTTATATCGATCGCCTCATTCCCGGCATTCTTGCAATGTCCATTATGCAGACAGGGATTTTTGGCGTTGCGTTTGGTTTTGTGGGCTTAAAGAAAAGGGGTATTCTTCGGAGGTTGTGGGTCACTCCGATTAATCCGAACGATTTTATCATTGCCCAGGTGGCAACTCGCCTCATCGTTCTTGTCATCCAGATCGTCATCATGATTGGATGCGGGATTCTATTTTTCGATCTTCATTTTGTCGGGAGCTTTCTTGATCTCTTTCTTGTCGGGATTCTCGGCGGTATAGTCTTTCTTGCAATCGGGTTCGCAATTTCGGGGATTTCGAAGTCCGAGGACCAGGTGGCGCCAATTGCAAACCTGATCACCCTTCCGATGATATTGCTAGGTGGGGTGTTCTTTAGTCGATCGAGTCTTCCAGGCATTGTTCACACGATTACCGACGTTTTTCCGCTGACCTACCTTGCTGACGGATTAAGAACGATCGCAATCGACGGTGCAACGCTGGGTGATGTTGTTCCGCAACTTGCCGGCCTCCTTGTATGGAGTATCATTTCGATTATCCTTGCGGTGAAGATGTTTCGTTGGGAGTAAATATCGGAGTAAGAAGTTGAACCGTTCACTTCACACTCTCCCTGCGCGATCCTTTCTTGACATTCCTGAACAAACCAGTTATATTGACGCTGCAGTTGCAAGCAGGTAGAGTTCAATTCCCACATCCCTACCGTCCGGAGTAGCATCGTACATGCTCACCGAATTTGGTCGAGTCTTCATATTTCTGATTCTCGGTGTTGTTTTCGTCGCCGGTGGCCTTGTCTTTTCCTGGCTCATCAGGCCGAACCGCCCGTATCCAAGCAAGTTGACCACGTATGAATGCGGTGAGGAACCCATTGGCGATACCCGGGTCCGCTTTAACATCCGCTTCTACGTTGTTGCTCTGATCTTCCTGATTTTTGATGTCGAAGTAGTCTTCCTTTTTCCATGGGCCACGGTATTTAAAGGACTGGGATGGTTTGCCTTCTTCGAGATGATGGTGTTCCTGGTGATCCTGTTCGTGGGGTATGCGTATGTCTGGCGGAAGGGGGATCTTGACTGGGATCGACCGACGCCGAAGGTTCCGAAATATGAACGAGGGATCGGGGTGAGGGAAGATCATCTCATGGAAGAAGAGGTGGCACTGTGAAATTTATAAAGCATCATTCTATTTATTCTTAGGGTGTATGGGCCTTCTCGACCAGCAATTTGAAAATGGCAATGTCTTTATTACCTCTGCGGATAAACTGCTCAATTGGGCGCGACTTTCGTCACTATGGGGTATGCAATTCGGTCTCGCCTGTTGCGCCATTGAGATGATGGCGACCGGCGCATCACACTACGATACCGATAGGTTCGGCGTCTTTTTCCGTGGTACTCCCCGACAATCGGATGTGATGATTGTGGCCGGCACGGTGACGCTAAAAATGGCTTCGCGTATCAAAACACTCTACGATCAAATGTCAGAGCCGCGGTACGTTATCTCGATGGGTAGCTGCTCGAACTGTGGAGGCCCGTACTGGGAACATGGTTACCACGTGCTGAAAGGTGTCGACCGTGTCATTCCTGTGGACGTTTACGTACCGGGGTGCCCTCCGCGACCAGAGGCTCTCTTGGAAGGCCTGATGAAACTCCAGGAAAAAATTCGTTCATCCAGTCTTGCAAGAAAGAAATCCGCCTGATTGATTATCTGTCCATACCAACCCCCACGAAACGATCTCCATGATCCCGCAAGAAATTCATGAATTGCTGAAATCGAACTTCGGCGGTGCCGTTCTCGATGTGAAAGTGGAGGGGGTGATCGATCCCTGGATCGGCATTGTACCAGAGAAGGTCAAAGACGTCTGTTTGTTTCTTCGCGACAACGAGAAGACATCCTTCGATGTCCTTATGTGTCTCAGCGGGGTGGACAACACGGAGGGGAAGCTCGGCGTCGTGTATCATCTTCATTCAATGAAATGGAACCACAAAATTGTCTTGAAGGTAGCGGTGACCA
>QKGJ01000166.1 GCA_003251275.1 Ignavibacteria bacterium | reverse complement strand
CTCTTCACCCCGCTGGTCGGAGCGATTCTTATTAGCGTTGTGCACAAGAAACAAGCCTCCCTGATCAGGATTATTGGACTTGCATCTGCATTAATCGCATTCCTGCTTTCCGTGTGGCTCTTCGTTTCCTTTGACTCCTTGAACGGAGACATGCAATTCGTCGAGAAACTCTCATGGATCGAATCTCTGGACGTTTCGTATCACCTTGGCGTTGACGGCATTTCACTTCTTCTGGTCGTGTTAACCACGTTGCTGACTCCCATCGCGCTCCTTGCCTCGTGGGAGTCGATCGGACAAAGAATAAAACAATATGTAGCTCTGATGCTTCTTCTCGAGGTTGGGACGCTCGGCGTCTTCATGGCGCTTGATTTGTTCCTGTTCTATGTATTCTGGGAATTCATGCTTATCCCGATGTATTTCCTAATCGGGATCTGGGGTGGGCAGGACAGAGTTTATGCGGCAGTAAAGTTCTTTCTCTATACTATGGCGGGCAGTCTTCTCATGCTAGTTGCAATCATCTGGCTGGGAACATATGCGGCGGCTTTGCCGGAAGGGAAGTTTACGACAAACTTTCTGGAGTTGTACAAGGTCGCACCAGGAATTCCGACTGATATTCAATCTTGGATGTTTCTTGCCTTTGCCCTGAGCTTCTGCATTAAAGTTCCGCTCTTTCCATTACATACCTGGTTGCCGGATGCGCACGTACAGGCTCCCACGGCGGGAAGCGTTATTCTTGCAGGGGTTCTGCTGAAGATGGGTACGTACGGGTTGGTGCGCTTTTGTTTACCGTTCTTCCCTTACGCGACCTTTACTTACCTGCCCTACATTGCGGGATTGGCGATTATCGGCATCATCTATGGAGCCCTTGTTTCAATTGTCCAGGGCGACATAAAGAAATTGGTGGCCTACTCTTCCGTGAGTCATCTTGGATTCGTCGTTCTGGGAATTTTCGCGCTCAATGAAGAAGGAATGCAGGGAGCGGTGATCCAAATGATCAATCACGGGCTTTCCACTGGCGCTCTGTTTCTTCTGGTGGGAATGATCTACGATCGACGGCATACGCGTGAGATCAAAGATTTCGGTGGTATCGCGAAAGTAATGCCGGTGTACGCAACGTTCTTTATGATCGTGATGCTTTCCTCTGTGGGACTCCCAGGCCTGAACGGCTTTGTCGGTGAGTTCCTGATTCTTCTGGGCGCTTTCAAATCGAGTTCATTGGGCTCACCATGGTTTGCCATTATTGGTACAACCGGTGTGATTTTCGCCGCTGTGTATCTTCTTTGGAGTTATCAGAGAGTATTCTTTGGAACTCTTGACAATCCTGAAAACGAAAAGTTAATTGACTTGAACAAACGTGAATGGCTTGTCCTTGTCCCGATTGTTCTCATGATTGTATGGATTGGCTTCCAGCCGAACACTTTTCTTGAGAAATCTGCGTTGGCGTCGAAGAAAGTGGTTCAGCAAATCGAGCAGGCGCGGAAAGGAACACCCACCCGGACGGCAGCCGTTACCATTGAATCGCGGGGGCAAGCAGAGTAGCCGACGACTATGAATCCACCAATTTCCTTCAACGACATACTGCTGACTGCTCCACTGACCATCTTGATCATCACGACCATCGTGGTTCTGGTCGCGGAGGCAACCCGCGAGAAGAGTGATGCCTTTACTCCGTGGTTTTCCATCGCCGGTTTGCTCGCTGCTTCTGCGGCCGCCTTTTCGTCTCTCGATCTTCCTGGAACGGCGTACGCGGGCATGATGAATACCGGAGGGTACGCCAATTATTTTGTAATCGTTTTTTGTCTTGCAGGCATTCTTACAATTATGCTTTCGCCAAAATACATTCGGCTCCAAGGAATTGAATTTGGCGAATACTACGCTTTGCTGTTGTCTTCAATCGTTGGGATGATATTGATGGCATCGGCAGCGGATCTGATAGTGTTTTTTCTTGGCCTCGAGATAATGTCAGTCTCTTTCTACATCCTGGCGGGGTTTAATCGCGCTCGAATGACAAGCAATGAAGCTGCTCTCAAGTATTTTCTCCTAGGAGCATTTGCAACGGGATT
>QKGJ01000258.1 GCA_003251275.1 Ignavibacteria bacterium | reverse complement strand
GCCTTGGCGTACCCTTCGGTATCGATGGGTTTCAGGTTCCACTCGTGAAGTTGCCCAGAAATCGATGCAAGTTCTTTTGATGAATAATGATGGAGAGATTTCAACCATCCGAATCGCTCACAAAGTTGTTTGGCCAACCGTCTCGGAAAAACATCTGAGAGCACGGTTGAAAGCTCTTGATCTGACCGGGATTGTTCAGCAAGCATCCTCCGAAGATCTCTGTCCGGCGAGAGGTTGACCGTGATGGTATCTCCCGGTTTCCAGTACGAGGATAACTGAAGTATTGCCGGTCCGGAGAGACCGCGATGTGTGAAGAGTATGTTCTCCCTGAATGACTGTCCATTACAACTTGCAATGGCGTTAAGGGAGACACCGGTCAGCTCACTGAAGAAGGAGGTATCTTCTTGTCTGAATGTTAACGGGACAAGTCCCGGTCTCGTGGGTGTAACATCCAGACTAAATCGCTGCGCAAGACGATAACCGAAATCCGTCGCTCCGATCTTCGGAATCGAGAGCCCGCCTGTAGCAATAACAAGAGAATCCGCGTACAACTCCTCCGCGTTTGTGGTGACAACGAATCGATCATTCTTGCGCACTTGCGAGATTTGGCAATTCACGACGATTTGCACGCCGGCGTCTTGACATTCCCTTTCCAGCATTGCAATTATCTGGCGTGAAGACTGATCGCAGAATAACTGGCCAAGGGTTTTTTCGTGATAACTGATCCCATGTCTCTCGACCATCGCGATGAAATCATCCGGTGTTAGCCGCGCCAACGCCGACTTGCAGAAATGAGGGTTCGCCGAGAGGTAGTGATGCTGCTCGGTCATCCTGTTCGTGAAATTACACCTCCCCCCTCCAGAGATGCGAATCTTTTCGCCGATGCGGTGATTTTTTTCGAGCACAAGAACGGACCTCCCCCGCTTCCCTGCCTCGATGGCACACATGAGTCCGGCCGCGCCGGCACCGATAATAATCACGTCTGGCATCTAATTGTTCTCTTGATGTCTTTGTCGTCACCACGCCCCAGCTTGATTCATCAGGCTCTCCAGGTTATCCACCTTGGGGTCACGCAGCCTGCTCGGCCTACGGCGGGAAGAGTAGTTACTTGCCACGTCACTCTTTCGGCAAAACTGCCCACATTACCAGATATACCAAAAAACCCGGTATGATTGGTAAGAATGAACCCACCACAAAGATTACTCTAAGTGTGGCGACGTTCCAGCCTGCCCATTTTGCAAGGCCCGAGCATACTCCGGCAATGATCTTGTTTGATGAGGATCGACGAAGGTCTTTGAATCTTTTTGTGGACATCTTAAGCTCTCATCACACCGTGAGACTGATTTGTTTGAAGAATCATATCTCTATGGATTGTTCATCCCGCCAAGCCGGATTCTCTTATACAGTTGCAGCTTGCTTCATAACGCCAATAGGATTGCACCCGGGTAAAATCTCAATCCTTATTTCATCAAAACAAGTCTGTTGATTTTGGAGTACATCGGCCTGCCTTCGATGCTGGTGACGACAAACCTCGCAAAATAAATACCACTGGAGAGTCCCAACGCATTCCACACTACTGTATGAGGCCCTGCACTGTGCCCACCCTCGGCAAGCACGGCCATCTGCCGGCCTAAAATGTCATACACTTTGAGCGAGGCGAGAGCGTTATGAGGAAGCTTAAACGTGAAGGTCGTCGATGGATTAAATGGATTGGGAAAGTTCTGTGCAAATGCGATCGCATCGGGGAATGCCGAGGTCTCAGGAGACGAGGTGATCGGTCCTGCAACGTGTAAGTAATCTGCAATACCGCGCAGCATCGCAAATGCAGTCGAATCGTATCCTCCTGCAGCCGCACAATTCTTGTCCTCGTAGGTGAGTGCCATAACTGATTCCTGATGATTGTACCAGAACCAGCTCTCCGGATAAACCGTCGGCGCGCCCCCCGTCCAACTGACAAAGTACGTATAGGGTTCAATCCCTCCTGGAAAATAGCTCTGCACCGCACCAATGAACTCTTGCTCTAGCGCTGCGAAGAGTGGTGACGTCCCTGATGCATCATGATACACGAAATACCGCCTGCACGCGAGCGCAGAATGCATAT
Source organism: Ignavibacteria bacterium (assembly GCA_003251275.1). Classification (GTDB taxonomy): domain Bacteria; phylum Bacteroidota; class Ignavibacteria; order UBA10030; family UBA6906; genus SZUA-287. Next base: position 5,867 of record QKGJ01000258.1, on the reverse strand, counting down.
TAAGGGCTACCTCGATCGGATTTGTTCCTGACATAAATTGAGTAAAGACCCCGCGCAGGACCTGCACTTCCGGTTCACCGGGAATCGCAGCCCAGTTGCTCTCAATGTCGACGCCATTTGCATTCTCGCGCGGAAAACTCAACTCGACTCCATCCGGATTATACATCGGCATGATCGTAAAGATGCAACTGTCCCGTAGCACGCGTGCAAGATCCGACCCACCCAGGAGAATCTCTATGATCTGGTTTGTCACCCACGTTCCCTGCACTTCGTTCGGATGCGTCCGCGCATGAATCCAAACTCGTTTCCGTTGTAGCGCCGGGATCCCGTCCGCCTGTATTGTGATCATGTACAGAGCCCTGTTCTGAACGCTCGCCCCAACCGAATCGATCTGCACATATGGGCTCCATATCCACCGAGCAAGATCCGCCTTGAGTGAATCGTACCCATACCCCCAATTCAACAATGCCGCAGATCGATATTCGTTGGATGTTGTATCGGGATAACCACAGGGATCCTGTGGTAAACGCATCTCCTGAGCTTGGACAATGCTTGTTGCCTGCCCGGACAGAGCTAAGAGAACAAAGACATAAATTATCTTCATAGTACCTTCCAAGATCAACTGATCAAAACAAAATGGTTCACAATGAACGAAAGAGCGGACTTGTATCGGGGAAAGCGCCTTCCTTCCGAATCAGTTGAAAAACCGGTCGGTTAGTACACTTGTGAAATATAATAAATCGAAGAGATTGATTCTCCCATCAATTCTCTGTACAGAAGCCTACTACCTCTAGGATGGGATCGATATTGGTGGAGTGTTCACACTTGCACCGCCTTCCACTTCCCTCTTCGGAAGACCAGAATCGAAGCAATTGCAATAGCAGACTCAGATATGGCGATTGCCGCATAAACGCCTGAAGAGCCTCCCGCGAAGGGATGAGCTAGAGTATATGCCAGTGGAATCTGAAACATCCAGAATCCAAAGAAATTAATGATCGTTGGAGTCCGAGTATCTCCTGCCCCGTTGAAGGCTTGCGTGATCACCATCCCATATGCGTAGAAGCCATAGCCGAGAGCAACAATCTGGAGGCATCGCGTCCCGCTCTTCATTGCTTCCGGATCGGATGTGAAGAATGTGATAATTGGTTCTGCAAGGAGCAAGAACAAAAGAGAAACGCTGCCGAGAAAAATCATGTTGAAGAAGGCAGTTCGCCACGCTGACTGTTCCGCACGTTCCGGCTGATTAGCCCCGAGATTTTGACCGACCAGTGTCGCAGCCGCATTGGCCATTCCCCATGCAGGCAATATGGTAAAGATGATCACACGAATTCCAATGGTATATCCCGCGAGGGCGGCACTTCCAAAATCAGAAACGATGCGAACCAGGAAAACCCAACTGGCCGATGCAATCAGAAACTGTCCGGTCCCTCCTGCAGAAAGTTTCAAGAGCCGGACGACAATCCCCCACTGAACGGCAAGATTGTCCCTGCGAATCTTGATGACCCCTTTGCTCTTCAGCAGGTGGTACACTTGATATGTTACGCCGATACCGCGTCCTATGTTTGTTGCGATCGCAGCACCTTCAACGCCAAAAGCGGGAATAAACCCCGCGCCAAAAATGAAGAGTGGATCAAGAAGAATGTTGAGCCCGTTAGAGATCCACAACGTGCGCATTGCCAGAGTTGCATCGCCCGCGCCTCGGAATACTGCATTTATGAGAAAAATCATCATCACGGTGATATTCCCACCAAGCATCCATCGTGTGTAGTGCGCTCCTTTAAGGAGAATACCTCCACTGGCTCCCATGAGATCAAGTATGTCCCTTGCAAAGTACAGACCGACAACCCCAATCGCGATTGATGCCAAAACACCAATGTATATCGATTGCATTGCGGCAACCCGTGCGCCGCGATAATCTTTCTCTCCTACCCTCCGTGCCACCATGGCGGTGACACCCATACTTCCGCCGAAAGCGATCGAGTAGACAAGTGTCATCACTGATTCTGTAAGTCCCACCGTGGCAACCGCATCATTATCATGCAACCGGCTGACGTAGAAAACGTCGACAATGGCAAAGAGGGACTCCATCGCCATTTCCAGAATCATTGGAACCGCGAGGAGAAGAATCGCTCTGTTCAGGCTGCCTTTGGTGAAGTCTTGTTCTTCACCCCGAAGAGCCTTCTTGAGTAGGGAGAAGAGGTTGTTTGATTCGGAAGTATGTGACATGAATTGGATTGGCGGAAAGGCGATTCACTCGAAGATTCTACATTACCTGACTTCGTACCGAAACGATAGATGGAACTGGAGGCTGTCTAACGAATGAGGTAGGTCTGCGTATTACCAGAAACTATCCCGCCTGCAAGAGAAGAGAAATAATGAATTCTTTCATCGACTCAGGAGTCTGCACCCGCGCAATTCGGTTCTTATCCGCCTCGCTAAGCCATTGTAAAGATTCACGCACGATTTCAATCCTGCGATAATAGCAACGTCGTACAGGAAGCAAAGTGTTCTGCAGCAACTCGACCCGCTCTCCCTGATTGGGTGCCTCGATAATTTCCCGGATCAGGCAATCAGTTTTGTCTTTGAGCCCGGTGCAATCAGGAGGATCGACGCGATGTTGGTCAATATAATCGTGTGCGCTCGCTCCTGGAAGCAGGACTTCCACCATCAGCGATCGGAAAATCAGCGACAATTCTGAATGCGAAAAAGTCTGGCTCATTCTTCTCTTTCGAATATCCACACTGTCCGCGCCACATCAAGATGATGTGACCCTTTCAAGATACTATAAACGGAATGGGGAGCAAGACGAAGAGAAAGAAAAACATCGCACAACTTCGTGAGCCAAAATGACGGCTATGGCAGGGGGAAAAAGAGGCCCAAGGCTTCAGAAATGTGAGGTGGATCCAACCTGGTCGGGTTTGGCGCCGTTTGTCTTTTTCTCTTTGTAGAGTATGCCAATTGGAATGATGATGCAATAGCCAAGCACCAGAAGGATCGGGGCAAGAACAAGAGGAAGGAATCCTTCCACTGGCTGGCCCTTCATGGCCATGTATCCTGCGAAGATAACCACGAGCCCGATGCCGATAATCTGGAAGTTCTTCTTGCCCAGCGGTAGTAAAGCTTCTTTTTTCTGGCCTCTGCGCCGCACTGACTTTGCCACGTTGAACTCCTTCAAACGTTCGATAAAAAAAAGCCCAGCGTTGGGGGGAACGCCGGGCTCGACCCGTTTAACTTACAACAGTCAGGGGAGAAACTGTCGTAAAGGTCTGGTCATAATTTACACAAATTCGTTTCATTGTCAAGTAAAATATTGACCGCATTCCGCACTTTTGGTTTATATTCATTGAACGACCCCATCTTTTAACCGAATAACCCGATCAGCACGTTTTGCGAGGGCCTCATTATGCGTCACGATGATAAAAGTTTGGTCCTGTTCTGCGCTTAAGGTTGCGATCAGATCATGAAGCTGCTGAGCATTGGCAGTATCCAGATTCCCCGAGGGCTCATCTGCAAGAATCACGCTCGGGTTATTCATCATTGCCCGCGCAACGGCAAGACGTTGTTGTTCACCCCCGGAGAGTTTTGGAGGTTTCTCGGCCGCCCGCCCATCCATCCCGACCAGCTTCAGGAGATACAGCGCATGGGCTTCGGCTTCGCGCATTGTCTCACCAGAGATCAGCGCCGGCATCGCGACGTTTTCCAACGCTGTAAACTCGGGGAGCAAGTGATGAAACTGAAAAACAAAACCAATCTTCTGGTTCCGGAATTTCGAGATCTCTTCGTCAGAGAGAGCAAACACGTCTTTCCCCTCAAACAACACCTTCCCTGTTGTTGGTTTGTCCAGAGTTCCGATGATATGCAGCAACGTACTTTTCCCGGCACCCGATGCGCCAACGATTGCGATCACTTCACCTTTGGTAACGTTAATACTCACACCCCGCAGCACAAAGAGCTTGCCTTCCCGACCGCCGCTGATGACAAACGTCCGGGTTACTCCCTCCACGCTGATGATTTGCTCCCCTTTTTTCTTCCTTGGCATTCGTTACTCCCAGCGGATCGCTTCAATTGGAATCATGCGCGCGGCTCGCAGTGCCGGATAGAAAGACGCCACGGTACTTAACAACATCGAGGCAATACCCACTGCCCAGAAATCTGACGCCTGAACATCAACGGGAAGGGCAGGTATGATATAGACTGTCGGATCGAGTGGAAACACCTGATAGTGAATCTGGATGTAGCAAACGACTGCTCCGATGACCATGCCAAGCATCGTTCCAAGAAATCCGACCAGCAGCCCTTCATACATGAAAATCTGAATGATACTCCTCTTCGTCGCACCAATCGCTTTCAGTACACCAATGTCCCTTCTCTTTTCAATAACACCCATCGTTAATGAGCCAAGCATATTAAATGTTGCAACGCCGATGATAAGGCAAAGAATGATATACGCAGTCCAGCGCTCAACCCGCATCACTGTATAAAGGTCGCGATGCAAGTCATACCAGCTCGCAACAACATATGCAGGTCCAAGCTTCCGGGAAAGTGATCGCTGCACGTTCTGCGCTTCCTCGATATCATGAAGTCGGATTTCGATCCCACCCTCCTGCTCCGGGAGATTGAACAGATCCCGCGCAGTCCCAAGGGAAATAAATGCGTACTGGGCATCATACTCTTTGTTGTTTGAATCATAGATTCCGACGACAGAGCACTTCCTTGACTTCGGCTGACCGAATTGTAGCAACATAGCATCAACACCAACGGGACTCACGATACTCAGTTCTGACCCGACCGTTACCCCCAAACGATCTGCGAGCGCGAGGCCAAGAACAATGCCGCTTTGCCCGGGTTGGTCATTGAACTTGAATTCCCCAAGCAATGTGCTCTTTTTGACTCCAGAGACCCCGCTAATGGTTGAATCATCAACACCTTTCATGAAGACAACCCGATTTCTCTGTCCGACAACAAGCAACGCTTTGCTGGATACATAGGGTGCCCAGGCTTCGATTCTTGCATCGTCATTGAGATCGAATGCCAGAGAATCGGTCAGTGGAAAGGACTTGCCAGTAGCCGGGGTAATACGAATATGCGGATCGAAACCAACCAGTACCGATGTCACGACGCCGTTGAATCCGTTGAACACTGACAATACGATAATGAGCGCGGCAACGCCGACGGTAATACCGGTTACCGAAACCACCATGATGATATTGATGAAGCGGAGTTCCCGCCGCGATCGAATATACCGTTGGGCAATGAACCGTTCGAACGCCATCAGCCAAACCTCATTGCATTGACTGGTGTCAGTTTCGATGCGAGGCGTGCCGGGATGGAGGAACACAGAAGGCACATCGCCATGCTGACCGCCGATACAAGAAGATAGTGCGAAGGCACAATCAGAACTGGCGCGGAACTCATGAAGTAAATATCGCTTGGAAGCGATATGATTTTGAATTCAAGCTGGAGATATGATAAGGCGAAGGCAAGGAGATTCCCCAATACGGTTCCAACCATACCGATAACGATCCCCTTCCGCAAGAAGATTCGTGAAATCTGACTTCGCGAGGCCCCCATGGACATGAGGATCCCTATGGATTTTGTTTTCTCGAGCACCATCATAAGAAGCGTCCCGATGATATTCACCGTCGCAACGATAATAATAAGCCCGAGGATAATGGGGACCGGCTTTTTTTGGAGATCAATCCAGCTGAAAAGATTACGGTAGGTTTCGTACATGGTTCGTGCGTAATGCGGGTAGCCCAGAAGTTCACCGATGCGATTGGCAGCGGAGGCGGCGCTATCGACGTTTGTCAGAAGGATTTCATACCCAGTGACGCTTTCCCCAAGCTGGAAGATTGTTTGTGCATCGG
>QKGJ01000248.1 GCA_003251275.1 Ignavibacteria bacterium | reverse complement strand
GATTTGAGTCAGACCTATGCAAAATAAACTGCGAAACACCTCCTTGGTATCACGAACGGGTTCGGATTGAAATGGATATCGTTGCTAAGGCCTAGGTTTGATAAACACCATGACCGCTATTAATATTATCCCCGGCCTGAGTAAGTCTAGAACAAGTTTGCAACACCCACAGTAAACCTGAAGTTATGAGGTGCGCTGAGACGCCACGAAAAATCCGCACGCAACAACTCAAATATCCTGCTGAGTCCGAAGCCTGCCTCGTAGTACCATTGAGATGTGCTGTTTGTTGGAAAAGGTATGAACACGAGTTTCGAAAGAACAGCTGCTTCGTAAGTTGTTGATCGTGCGATCCCGCCATGGATCAAGAACTCAATGTTGTTCTCATACAAAAACGGAATTCCAAGCGCGAGAAACGGAAGACTGCGGAAGTTATGCTCAACATTCAACGCAACGAAACGAGTACCGCTAAATTCCTTCACGTTCATCGCCTTGAAGACACCGAACGGAGCAACATTGCTCGATGCCGATTCCAGATCGAAGTAACGCTGGCTGGGAAGATCGCCGATTGATACACCCCCGGAGATTTTGAATCGCAATGAAGCAGGAAAGAGGAAATCCCGTCCAAGCGTGGGAACGGAAAGGGTCAACGCGGTGAACATGCGAACGAAATCTTTTTCCCGGTCGGTGAATCCGGCCTCACATAAAAACTCGAACGAGTTGGGTATGATGATGCCGAGGGGCACCTCCTCCTTGCCGAATCGTGCTTCGGCAATTACGCTCTCAAGTCGTTGGAAATTCACTACTGCCGGATTGGGACGATACGTCCTTGCGCGAGCCAGCAAACTGTAATCCGTATTTTGACGGACGCTCGTCTGTTTTTCACTCACGTATGAAAGAGTAAACCTCGCGGATTTAGTGGGATGGCCGGAGACAAAGACTCTCCCCCCTTCAGATTCGTAATAGTCCCGATAGTCGTTCCGGGTTAGCAGGGAAGTAAATGAATTGAATACTGGTCCGTAATACCCAGCATCCGGCCTATAATCCAGCCTCCTATACACGTCCATGCCTATGCCTAATTTCCGATCAGGGGCGAGAAAGACTGTCGCACCTAGAGTATATTTTGCGCGCTTATCGGAAAATCCGTATGCAGCTCCTCCGCGAAGAACTATTTGGTCATGAATTTTATCAAGCAATAAATCGACACCAAGATGCACTCCCTCAACCCGGTTAAAGTGGAAATCAAGAAAGCGCACTGACGACGATACCGCATCGCCGACGCCCGCTCCAATGCCGATTCCGATACCTTTGGGGCGAAACTGCACGTCCAATGTCTGTGTGCTGTCAAGCGTCTCATAGGCTTTTGCCTCTTGCACCGTCATGGGGAGCACATTGTTGGATCGCCAGAGAGCGGAATCGAATGCTGCAACGGCCAGCGAATCCTCCGAGAGCGCAGGCTTCCCGAAGATACTGTCCGGAATAGGTGTGTTGATGGAGTAGTTGGAGATGACGGAAGTTTGAGAGAAACCGATCTTCGGAATGGAGAAGCCCATGAAGTTGATTTTCACCGACGCATCGACACGAATGTCGGCAGGCATCCAGTAAGAATCCTCATAGAGACCAAACTGCTGACGGTACCGGAGCGATTTGTCTTTGATGAACGGAATCAGGAACGCTTCGTTTGGTTCAACGTCAACACCCATCAGCGCGTAGCCATCGCCCGAGATGTTGATCACTCCATGAAAGAGAGGCACCGTGGCGGTTCGAGGGATCATCCTGATCTCATATATCTCCCTTCCGTGACTTGCCAGAGTCCGGAGGAGCTTGTAGTCATAGTAGTCAAGAGCGTCCGTTGCGGTCGGACCGACGAACGTATAGCCAAGGAATTCAATTTCATCGTCGTTGAAGTTGAGGATCCGCCCAACGGAGGCAAAGTTGAAGGCGGACTCAACATTTTCGGTCTGTCGCTTTTGCACAATGATTTCACGGAGCGTATCTCCCTTGTGCCAGTAGCCTCTTGTAAACGACTCCGTTATGGATGCAATGGAAGTATCGCGCATTAACACCTGACGTGTGAATGC
>QKGJ01000320.1 GCA_003251275.1 Ignavibacteria bacterium | reverse complement strand
TCGTCCTGTTTCCGCGCTGTCGTTTCGATTTGCGAATTGCGTATACGTTACGCATGGGGCATGAAGAGCGAGGGCAGTTCTATCTGAATAGTGAAACACTAAATCTCATCACGGCATTCATCGATTTCTGATTCGACGATGAAGAAAACATTCATCATCATCTTTCTCTTCTCCTTTCCCAAAGGATATGCGAGCGATTCGCTTATGGTGACGGATGGATTTCATCTAAAACCGGAGTTCACCGGAAGAAAGATCGCGGCAACCTCGGCGATCGGCGGACTTCTCGTGACGTCATTGCTCTGGTCCTACGACACGTGGTGGAGGGACTCCGGACGGCAATTCCATTTCATCACCGAGAATTGGTTGAATGGACAGCTGCGGGGAATCGACAAGGTGGGACATTTTTATACTTCCTATTTTTACTATCATCTTTTTAGAAATATCATGCTCTGGGGCGGTTACGATGAGACCGTAGCCCAGTGGTGGGCGTTTGGAGGCGCTGCATTCTTTGCCCTCGCCGTTGAAGTCGGAGATGGCATTACCCCTCAATACGGATTCGATTACCAGGATCTGGTTTTTAACTTCGGCGGGATCGGGTACGGAATGCTGCAGAGTAAAATACCCTTCTTGAAGAATTTCAATTTCAAATGGAGCTATATTCCGGACGGCGGATACAGATTTCCCCTTCGGTTTACGGACAACTACGATGCACATACCTATTGGCTCACCTGCAACGTGAATAACCTTCTTCCGGAATCCATCGCACCCTACTGGCCCGACTTCATTAACCTGGCAGTCGGGATGGGTGTCGATGACCACGCCACACGGCGCGAGTTCGTTATCGGGCTCGATCTGAATCTCGAGTCATTGTTCAGAACAGACAACGAAGATTGGCTGCTTGTTGAACGGACAGTGAACATGTTTCATTTTCCGGCACCGGCAATCAAACTTACCGAAGACAAAGCACCGCGATACTATTTATTCCATCGCAACTGAGTTACTTCACATAAGGAGAACATCGTTCATGACAAACCTACTCGTGACTGCACTATTCACTACGACCATCCTGCTCTTCGCCTGTCACTCATCGGGAGAAGACGCCCAGCAGGCAAAGCAAGAGACGCCGATGCCTCCACCGTGTAAAGGGGACTTTCGGGTTAATCTAGCTCTCGGAATAGAATCGGGAATCGGCTCCTTGCAGTGGTGTACCGTACCGGAAGCCACGGAATACATTGTTGAACAGTCAGACGGGGAGCGCTTTGCAAGCGCGGAGGAAGTCTTTCGTGGTTATACCTGGCTCTACAAGGTTGGAGCGGCAAAGGACAATCAAATAAAGCATTATTTTCGGGTGAGAGCGGTAAAGGATGGGGAAACAATTGCACTGAGCAACGCCATCAGCTTTCCGTGATCGGGGCAATCATTACACTATGGTGGATGGCGCGGACGGCACTCTATTGGTACGCTCTGCGCTTCAGAAAAATCACTGCAACCCTCATGACCTGCCTAATCATCGCCGGGTTGCCAATCGCCCTTCTTGTAATGTTCATTTTCATTCTTCCCCCGATTCTACCCGAGGGAATCCTCATCCCGGCATCCATCGGACTCAGCATATACTTGTTGATGCATTACACAAAAGTTGCGCTTCTTCCAGATGGTCTCTTGATCCCGATTTGCGTAGAGGCGATTTCGTACGTTTTGCTCTGGGGCGTGTGGAAGCTATTGTAGTCATTAACGAGAGAGTGCTCCCACTACGAAACTTGTGGCAAGCAACGGGTCATCTTCCTTATTCGACCCGCCAAATGGATTGCTGAAGCTTCCATCGTTCCGTTGCCGCTGCGCAAACAGTTTGCTCATCTCCTTCCGCCACTCTCCTTCCCATCGAAGCGTCCTGTACACTTCCGCTCTGACCGACATGTGATAGAAGAATAAGACTTTTCTCCATTGACCTGGATCGTCTTCAGGAATGCCCTCGGGATACTCAAGCACCGGATGAGCTTGCAGCCAGGAGATCGCATCCTGAACCTCTTTGTCGGTTTGAGAGTCACCGGCAGCCAAAAGGGCGAGCAACCCATCGCACGTCGTGGTTGCATAACTCCTGAAGACGAGAACAGAATCCTGTTCGAAGCCGGCCTTATTCGCGTTCAGAACGACGGAAGAAAAATGAAAACCGCCGTCATATCGTGAGAGGGGGAGCTTTGATCGTTTCGGTTGTTTTTGTGTGAGATGAAGAAATGCTTTCGCTTTCTGAAATGCCGCAGGACCGGAGTAGCCTGCCTCGCGTAGCGCCTGCAACACCCGTCGCGTGTGGGAAAGATCGACATGACCGACAATCCCCTTTTTCAGATTAGGTTCTCCAAAGCCCCAGCTACCATAGGCGGGATCCTCCGGCTGGATTCCTCGTCTCTCCACGAACTGTTGATCGATGAGGTACTCCGTCATTCGCCTGATGAGTGCGCTGTCCTCTTCGCTGCCGAACCGTACGAGCGTGCGTAGTGCGTATGCCGTCGAATAATTTGGATACTCCACAATATCCGGATCGGAGAAACCCAGAGCGCCCTCGGCATTGATATGCTCTCGTATGAACTTAACTCCCTTTTTCACTTGCTCTGTCGGCAGGCTATAGAAACTGTCCGGAACCGACATGAGCGTGAAGAGAATGTAGGGCGTCAGCGCCTCCCCCGATCGCAGCTGGCCCTGCACCTGACTGTGCCAACCACCGTCACTTCCCTGACTCTCCCACAGGAACTGACACGCCTTTGCAAGAATGACTTCCCCCTCGGAATCTACTCCCGATCGCTGAGTCGAACATTGCACGAACAGTGCTACGAGCAGAACATTCGGGAGTGTTGAAGTCATTCGTGAAGCCATTACTTATCGTTCCTCTCTTGTTCACTCATGAGAACCTCCGCATCATGATCCGCAGTCAAAGTCATGATCACCGCGGCTGTACAAAAGACCGGACTCGTGATGCAATGATGTCCGCTCCAGCTGCCGTTCCCATCCTGGATTTTCTCGAACCGCCGGCCCATCTTTTGCTGCCATGATTTCCAGTTGTTATCGCTGGTGATGACCATGGATTCGGCGGTCATCATGTAGCTAAGGTATCGTCATCCAGCATGCGCTTGCCAGCCTGGTTTTGCTCATATGCATTTGCAAGCCGGTCGGCTTCTTTGTTCCCCAGCCCGATCTTCTGGAGACTGCTCTTCGAGACCGGCGCTTCAGCAGGTAGATCACCTTTGCGTTTTGCTTCGTTGACTTTTTTCTTAGCCTCACTCGCCTCGGCGGCAGTAGCACGCTGATTGCTGGTAATGGAATACAGTTCGACTCCGGCCGCTCCTTCTGTGCGAACCGTACCGGTCTTCGCATCGAGATTCCCTTTTTGATACTCACGGGACCGCTCCAGCGCCCTATCATCAATATCTCTTCCGGCAGCCTGACCGGCTTCGAGAGCGGAATGCGCCATTGCGGACTGAAGCACGCCTGCCCAACCTGCGCCTGCAATGCTGCCATCAGCTGATTGATGACGTGCAACTTTCCTGAGGCATTTATCCAATGCAACTTCCACTCTCTTGCGCAACGCTTTGTCTTTTTTTGTGTGTGGCAGAACCCGGGAGAAAAATTGAGCACACATTGCAACATCGATGTTTTGTCCCATTTTCACCTGTGGTTGCGTGCTCGTCAGGCTGATGATATTCGCACCCTCCTCCGGCGACTCTTCCACAACATGGAGTAAATAGTCGAGAGCCTTGGAAACATTGGATGCGTGAGGGCCCTGCTTCAACGTGCTGCCGGCTCTCATGAGGGCCATAGCAGCAAATGCTGTCGTGGCCGGATCGATCTGTACCGCTTTGGGATCCCGGATTTCCTGGTGTTGGTGACTCCCTGCACCCCAGCCGCCATTCTGAAACTGGGCGGCGGCGAGCCACTCAATACCATTTTCCAGAAACTGCGAGACAGGGGGATTGCGATCGGGACGCGATCTATTTTCAATGCCCGAAGCGCCAATCACGCAAATCGCTAATACAAGCAAACCAACAAGTTTAGAGGGGTTCATATATCCTCCTTCGATAATGAGAATAGGACTGAAGGAAACAGCTTGTAGGGTTAATGTCGTGGGAACCAAAAAGGTAAACGGCCAAGCGCGAAAAAGCCTGCTTGTATTTTGTGTTACCCTTGATTAGTTTTGATATGACAGTATGATTTGGAGCAGAGAATGATGAACCCGAACCAGGCACACGAGCGATACGAGCTGAAGGTCATCGTGAATGAATCCGACATCGATCAACTTGGCCATGTGGGAAACATTGTTTACCTCCGGTGGGTGCAGGAAGCAGCAATCGCTCACTGGCGTGCCGCCGCAACTCCAACGCAGCAGGCAGAGCTACTGTGGGTTGTAATTCGACATGAGATAGACTACAAACGATCAGCGGTTCTGGGAGACGAGATTGTCGCCCGGACGTGGGTCGGCGAGGCAAAAGCAAATCTTTTTGAACGACATACGGAAATTCTGCGAGCTCACGACCGAAAGCAGCTCGCACTCGCCCGCACAATGTGGTGCCCCATCAATGCACAAACAGGGAAGCCGACGCGCGTCGGCGAGGATGTGCGGGAAAGGTTTTCGGTTTCTTCTGCATAACACAGGAGGAGTTATGAAAAACTACTTTATTCTCGTTTTTTTACTGGCATTTGTTTCTCTTGCGTGCAACGATGGCGGTATTAATATCCCCGGGACTCTTCTCGGGACATACACATATAACGGATATGATGAAGGAGGGATTCTTGTTATCCGGGGAACACTGGTTTTTTCGCGTGAGGATTCTGTTGTTGCTGGAACCTGGTCATTCAACGATGGAAGGTCGGGAAATCTTGAGGGAAGGATGACCGAAGGAGATATTTACATCGACCTCAATCCAGGCTTCGTTGATAACAATCTTCTCCTGCATGGCACGTTCGAAGGTGCAATGATCTCAGGCCAATGGCAGCAAATAGGTTTCCCCGGCGTCATGGCACAAGGAACGTTTACGGCGATAAGAAGATGATATAAAATTTCACAGATGTGAGAATATCACTTCTCACTCGCTGGTCATTATAAATAACGGTTTCATCTCGAAGCTCTTATACCAGGGGCGAAGTCGCTCGGTATTGTAATGCTCCTTCACGTTCACGAGCTTCTTTGTGCTTGTCACAACATCCAGCGGTACATTGTCGTAGCGGCCGTTCTTCAGCACGACGAGCCTGCCGTGAATTCCTTCCAGCAAAAGGTCGAGCGCAAGATTGCCATACGCCATTGGCACAATTGAATCGATGGCATCCGGATCACCACCCCGGACAAGATATCCTAATTTCTGGTTGATGATTCCGACGGATTTTCCGCCGTTCAATTTCGCAGACCGTTTTTCCAACTCTTGCGCAACAGCGTCCCCAATACCGCCGAGCTTCGCATGGCCATATGCGTCTGTGCGTGAGTCCTGCACCATCATTTCCCCTCCTTCAACCTTCGCTCCCTCAGAGACAATGACCACAGCGTACCTGCTTGGATTATGCTTTCTGTCGTACATGAGCATTTCGGTAAGGAGGTCTATGCTTGCGTTATACTCCGGAATAATACACCGGTGTGCTGCACCTGCCATCGTCGGCAGCATGGCAGTAAACCCTGCGTACCTGCCGAACACTTCAAGGACGAGAAAGCGCTCATGCGAACCGGCGATCGTGCGCAAGCTATTCGTCATGCTGATAGTCCGAGTGACGCACGTGCTGAATCCAATGCAATAGTCGGTGCCAGGGACATCATTATCCATCGTTTTGGGAATAGCAATAACCTTCACACCTTCTTTGTAAAGGCGTACGCCATAACTCAACGTATCATCGCCTCCTATGGGTATAAGATGGTCGATGCCGAGGTAGTCAAGGTTTTTCAATACCTCCGGAGTCAGGTCGTTGACTTCCTCCTTGTAGGTGTCCTGGAGGTGGCTCGGAACCGATGCTTTCTTCACATGACTCGGTCGTGTACGGGAGGTGTGAAGGAATGTCCCCCCTGTCCGCCCTGCCTTGTTCACAATTTCTTCGGAAAGAAACTGGAAGTTGTTGCTGTTATCCGCCTTATTATCGCGGATGATGTCAATCGCGCCCGCCCAGCCGCGGCGAATGCCAACAACCTTGTACCCTTCGCGCAACGCACGGATGGTCACGGCCCGAATGGCTGGATTGAGTCCGGGAACATCGCCGCCGCCTGTGAGAATACCGATTACCCCTGGTTTTGTTTTGATGTTTGCCATGATGATGCCTTGTTAAAGAGAGAGCTGAATCGTCGTTTAGAAGTATCAAGTCTAAATTACGATGGAGTGCATGAAAAATCAACTTTGTGTGGAGTAGAAATCAGACGCCTCAACGAATCTTCTTGCAACTCACATGATATTGCCGCAATATAATATTGGACGTCTATCCATTTCCCAAAAGGCCGCCATGAATACAATCCTCGAAAGCCTCAAGAAGAACGTTCGCTCGTTGTTTGCAGAACCGCCGAAGGACCAGAAGTTCGGCACATTCGGCGGCGTTTTCACACCGAATGTTCTTACAATCCTTGGCGTCATTCTCTATCTACGATTGGGATGGGTTGTTGGCAACGCTGGATTTATCGGCGCAGTCATGATTATTGTTCTCGCAAAATCAGTCACCATTTGCACCGGCCTGTCCCTTTCTTCCATCACAACCAACATCAAGATCGGCGCCGGCGGCGCGTACTCGGTTATTTCCAAGTCGCTTGGACTTGAAGCTGGCGGTAGCATCGGCATTCCTTTTTATATCTCGCAGACGCTCTCCGCGGCGTTGTATATCATCGGTTTCACCGAAGGATGGATCAGGGTTTTTCCGGATCATCCCCCGCTCGTTATTTCCACAATCTCCTGTCTTACGCTTCTGGTGATATCGTATATCAGCGCGCATCTTGCTATCAAGGTGCAGTATTTCATTATGGTCATCATCGGACTTTCGATCTTCTCTTTCTTGCTTTCTCCCGAGAGAGTCGTAACAGAAGTTCATTTGCTCGGTTCATTTGAGGATGCAGGATTCTGGGAAGTGTTCGCTATTTTCTTTCCAGCGGTCACGGGTATCATGGCTGGGGCGAACATGTCGGGTGATCTTCGCGATCCACGACGATCTATTCCGGCGGGCACTTTGTGGGCCGTTGGTATCACATTAGCAGTATATCTCAGCCTTGCTTATATGCTCTCGATTGTCGCTTCTCCGGATGAACTACGCGGCAATCAGATGATCATGGTGGATAAGGCGTTCTGGGGTCCGGCGATAATTGCCGGGATCATGGGCGCGACGTTGTCATCCGCGCTGGGCAGCATGTTGGGGGCCCCACGCATCCTGCAAGCGCTTGCGGAGCAGAGAACGATTCCCCTTCACACTATTCTGGCAGCAAAAAGCAACCGCAACGAGCCACGAAACGCTATCATCTTCACCGGCATCATCATCTTCGTAGCTCTCTTCGTCGGCACCCTCAACGTTCTCGCCTCCCTCATCACGATGTTTTTCCTCATCACGTACGGCATGTTGAACCTGGTTGTCTTCATTCAGCAGAGTATGAAGATCATCAGTTTTCGTCCAACGTTCAAGATTCCCCGCTTCGTGCCGTTGATGGGTGCCGTTGGGTGCGGATTGATCATGTTTCTGATTAACCCCGTTTTCAGCGTCATCGCCATTGTGACTATCGTTGGACTCTACTTCTGGTTGGAGCGACGTGGATTACAGACAAACCGGGGAGACATACGAGGCGGGATGTTCCTTGTGCTTGCGGAGCGTGCATCGCGGATTGCCATGAAATTTCCCCGACAGCAAGTCACCTGGAAACCGGACCTGCTGCTTCCGGTCGACGATCCGAAAGTCTGGGGTGGCCCGCTGCTGTTCATCAGAAGCATCACCCATCCCTCCGGAAGTCTCTTTGCTTTTACCGTGAAAGAGGATAATGTTCGTGAGACCGAAAAGGACCTGAAAAGCCTCCTGGCACCAATCGAAGAAGAAAACATTCTTGTCACTTCGACGATTATCGAAGACAAGGATTTCCTGCACGGCGCAAAACTCGTGATTCAGACACTCAAGGCCGGGACGTTCAAGCCGAATATCCTGTTTCTCACGGTCGGCTCGGACAGTGGCAAAGACCACGTCATCCAGGAACTCGTGAGTGAAGCCACACGCCATGAACTCGGCTCGATGATTCTTCGTCAGCATCCACGGGTTGCGTTCGGGATGCAAAACAATGTCAATCTCTGGCTTCGCGATCGGAGTCCGAACTGGCATCTGGCAATGCTGATCGCTTTGCAGATTCAGTCCAACTGGGACGGATCGATCAACCTCGTGACCGTTACGCCGGACAAATCGGAGGAATGGAGAATGTATGAATTCCTGGAACACCTCAGTGATGAAGCGCGTCTACCGTCGATGACGGACTTCCACGTCATCGTCGGATCATTTGAGGAGTCGCTTCATTCCGCACCACGTGCCGACGCCAATATCTTTGGCCTGAGCGGGCATCTGGATTTTGATTTCATGCGCCGATGTACCAAGCTGACTGAATCTTCTTGCCTCTTCGTAAAGGATTCTGGACGGGAGAGCGCTCTGGCGTGATGTGTCACATCCGACGAGAATACTATGGCATCACCAAAAGACATAGGGCTTGCTGAGTTAAAGGCGGCATTGACACCTGAGAATGTCCGCGCTGGCATTATCATACAGATTACATTAGCAACGGGTGTCCTCGCCTTTTTGCTTGCAGTGATGTTCATCAGCCAGCTTCCCACGGAAAGAGCTTCCGACGGTGGCATTATCGAGATTATGAATGTCATTCATGCGATATTTTTTATCGTGGCGATATTTGTTGCTCAGCAGATCTTCAACCGTTTGTTGAGATCAGATGAGCTCTCAGTAAGAACAGGAGAACAGGTTGTTCAGCTCATTCGGACTTCGTACATCATACGTGCTGCTGTGATTGAGGGAGCAGCATTTTTCGGACTTGCCACATTGCTGGTTGCTGCACAGGCGGGACTTCTCAACACCAGACCTATTCTTTGGCTTAACGTGTCAAGCGCGGTGTATCAGATTCTTTTTATTCTCCTCAACCTCCCGACTGCTGAGAAGCAGGAAGCTCTTTTTGAAGAAAGGATACAAAGTCTCGCAACATGAACTCCAACCATCGCTCACCATTGAATTTCAAAAAGGAGCTCAGATGAAAACAAAAATATTCAAAGTGTCAGGGTATAGAATTTATTTTGGGAACAAACCAAAATCAAAGCAAGTCCTTGAAGATGAGATCAACAACTGGCTTGAAGCCAATTCCGACATAAAGATCGTGGATATCAAGCAGTCATGTTGTGGAGGGAGTTTGGAACCAAGTCAGACTATTGTTTCAATCTGGTATGAGCCGAAGAAGTGACATGGTTGCGGATATAGGAGTCAGGCCTATCAACATAACCAGTCACTCTTCAGGAATCTTTTATGTACTTTAATCTTTCAGAATGGCTGAACCTCATCGGACGATGGATCCACGTTTTTGCGGGAATCATGTGGATCGGACAAACCTATTTCTTCACCTGGCTGGACGGACGTTTCACTGCCATGATGGACTCACAAGGAAAGGACGATCCCGAAGGACGAGTATGGATGGTACACAGCGGAGGCTTTTATGTTGTGGAGAAGCAGAAGATCCCGAAGCTGATGCCCTCGGCGTTGAACTGGTTCAAATGGGAAGCCGCAATCACATGGCTGAGCGGCGTCTTCCTCCTGGTCGTGGTCTATTACATGGGGGGATTGATGGTGGAGGATATGGAGAATGAAACCACTGCCATCATTGCCGGCATTGCGTTTGTTATTTTCTCGTGGCCGGTTTATGACTTCCTCTGGAAATCTCCACTTGCGAAGAACGAACGCGCTGGTGCGGCCGTGTCTTTCCTTCTTATCGTGGCGATTTCTTATGCCTTAACGCACATCATGGGGGGCCGGGCGGCGTACCTCCACCTCGGCGCAATCTTCGGCACGCTGATGACGGCAAATGTCTGGATGGTCATACTCCCTTCACAAAAAAAGATGGTAGCGGCATTGAACGCCGGACAACAAATTGATTTGCAACTGGGCAATCGCGCAAAGACTAGATCACGGCACAACACATTCATGGTTGTGCCGGTGGTCTTCATCATGATCAGCAACCACTTTCCAACCGCTTCGTATGGTTCAGACCTTAATTGGCTCGTTCTCTCGGGATTTGTCCTGGTTGGCTGGGGCGCGGCAGCAGTAATGAGGAAGTTTTGAACATGAGACATCTCCTCCTACTCGCCATTGCATCAGCAACAGCTGCGTTGTCGCCTGACCAGACAATCAAAATCCTCCGGATCGGCTTTCATCATCAGGACGAAGTTGGTCTTGGGGCCAGAGGCATATGGCACGCGCTCGTCGTTTCAGGGTCTGAGTCATATCTGAAGCAGGTGAATGTTACTGTCAAGGCAGTGAACGATCCGATGGACGACGATGTGAACACACTCAATGGCCGTGAGGTGATTGCAGATATCACTCCCAATCCAATTCTCCTGGTGCGGGGTGATGTGTTCCAGTCCGGGAACGTGGATGTGTTGAGTTGGGGGCCGCTGGAAATCCCATTGGGAAAAACGGTCACAATGGGTTCGGCAGAGTTCTCTTTGCAGATCAGGGACTCAACTATCGAGCAGGGGCAACGGCAATTCAAGTTCGGTGTGTTGTTGCGCGTCGGAGGGGTTGAGCAAGCAGTTGCAACATACTCCGCTTACAGCGACGTTGGAGCGGACTTTATCCCGGCGGCCGAGCACTTTCCCAGTTTGGTCTGGGTAGGCGACCTGGATGGAGATCAACAAGTTGATTTCCTCCTGGACACTTCAGACCACTACAATGTGGACGAAGTGACACTCTTCTTGAGTTCCCAGCGATCAAAGGGAGATCTCGTCAAGGCGGTCGCCTTCTCCCGGCGGGTGGGGTGTTGACCCATGCCCTACATTGCCCACGTAACATACCTTGTCCGTGACTACGATGAGGCCATTGCGTTTTTCACGCAGGCGCTTAGTTTTACTCTGGTAGAAGACACGCCATTGGAAAACGGCAA
>QKGJ01000002.1 GCA_003251275.1 Ignavibacteria bacterium | reverse complement strand
AATAGCCGGGAAAAAGAAAGCAGGAATATCGGGAAATCGGTCCTGAGTTTCAACCGATTCGTGGATGTGTGCTCCCCTCATCGCGGCCTTCGCTTTTTCAATCATCTTCACTATATTCGAATAGTCAATTCCATCAACCACCTTACGTAGACAGGACAAGCCATGTACAATCGCAGAGATTTTCTCCTGGCAACTGCAGGAGTCGCCGGCGTATCGTTGATTCCATCTGCTGTTGCGGAACCATCTGACCTTCCGGAATCAATTCGATCTCTTTCTCCTGCACTCGACGACGTCGTGCCGATCTCCGATGACGAACGGCTCTCGCGCATCGAGAAGGCCCGCCGCCTGATGAAGGAAAACAAGATCGACGCGATCGTCATGGAAAGCGGAACCTCGATGAGATATTTCTCCGACATGCGTTGGGGCAACAGCGAGCGAACGTTTGCCCTCGTGATTCCCGCCAAAGGCGATCTTGCGTGGGTCTGCCCGGCGTTTGAGGAACAGCGCGCACGGGAATTGATCCGGTTCGGCACCGATGTTCGGACCTGGGAAGAGGATGAAAGTCCGTATAAGCTCATTGGGTCGATCGTCAAGGAGCGCACAGGGCGGACGGGGAGGATCGGGATTGAAGAGAGGCTTCGGTTTTTCATCGCCGACGGGATTCGAAAAGACAATCCGGGCGTTGAAGTTGTAAGCGGAGATCCGGTCACGGTTGGTTGTCGTGTGATCAAGTCACCCGCGGAGCTTGCCCTGATGCAGAAGGCCAACGACATCACTATCGAAGCCTACAAGGCTTCCTTTGGGAGCCTGAAGGAAGGGATGACGCAACGGGAATTCGGCGGATTGATAAGCGCGGCGTTCAGGAACCTTGGATTCCCCGGAGGCGCCATGGTCAGTTTTGGAGAATACACTGCATTCCCTCATGGGAGCAGAACACCGCAGAAAGTAAAAGAGGGTGACATGGTGTTGGTTGATGGTGGGTGTTCCGTTGAAGGCTATCAGTCGGACATCACCCGCACGTTTGTTTTCGGGAAGCCGACGGAACGACAACGAACCATATGGAATCTGGAGCGGACAGCTCAGGATGCCGCGTTTGCCGCTGCAAAACCCGGCGTCCCTTGCGAGAATGTGGATGCCGCAGCCCGCAAGGTCATCACCGATGCGGGATTCGGTCCCGGATACAAACTGCCCGGCCTTCCGCACAGGACAGGCCACGGAATCGGCATGGACGGCCATGAATGGACAAACTTCGTGAAGGGGAACAAGACACCGATGAAACCCGGAATGTGTTTCAGCGATGAACCAACGATCTGTATTTACGGCGAATTCGGTATTCGTCTGGAAGATTGTCTCCACATTACAGAAGACGGCGCAAAGATGTTTACCAAACAGAGTCCGTCGATCGATCAACCCTTCGGGTAGGAATGGCACGAGAATTCCGAGCGTTCATGATTTCACTTGCAACACTCATCGTGGTGTTGCTTCTTCTTTTCGGATCGTATTCTCAATGGCATGTAAGGCCTTCAGAAGAAGTAGCCGAAGAGATCCTTGACACTCTTCGTGTCCTCGGAGCAAAGGCGCTTGAAACGAAAGATGTTCCCGTGGGCGCTGTTGTGCTGGTTGGCGAAGAGATCATAGGGAGCGGTTATAACACGGTTCAACGTGATTCATCCGCCGGAGGCCATGCGGAAATCGAGGCTCTCACGGATGCGATCCGTCGATTGGGATTCGAGCGCTTTCAGGCGCTTGATCGCGATTCCCTGCTTCTGGTGACCACGTTTGAACCCTGCCTGATGTGCAGAGGCGCGATCCTCGAGTACAACGTCAGAAACGTGGTGTTCCTGAAGGGAAAACCTGTCTTGTCCTGGTTGCGCGAAGACCTGCGAACCTTTCGATATTCCTGGACAAGAAAACAAGGCGGACCCGCCTCGCTGCAGGATTCTCTCTTCCGGCAACATCCGCAGTATCCCAAAGAACCATAAACAACACACAAGTCAGCCATGAACTCAAGACACTTTTTGTATCTTTTTCTTCTCGTGCTGGCTTCCGCATTCCTCGCATCATGCGGAGCCTCGAATTCCGAG
>QKGJ01000032.1 GCA_003251275.1 Ignavibacteria bacterium | reverse complement strand
GAAGTGCTGATGATTGAAGTCGCCTACCTCCTTCGAGACCCGATTTCCGCCGACATCATCCGAAAGCTCGAGAAGAAAACCGATCAGGATTTTGCATACGATTTCAACTCCTGGTATCAATGGCTTTGGAACAAAGAACAGTCAGTGCTTCCCGACTACGACAATTTCAAGGCATCGCTTTACCGGCCCATCGATTCCCGGTTCGATGGATATTTTCGCGACAGGGGTAAGACCAGTTCCATCCGGCTCGATGAGATACGTTGGGGTGGCGTAAAGCAAGATGGGATCCCTCCTCTACGCTTCCCACATATGCTTGGAGTAAGCGACGCGGTCTATCTCGACGATGATGACATTGTCTTCGGAATCGAGTTGAACGGAGACGTGCGGGCGTATCCAAAAAGGATTCTCGCCTGGCATGAGATGTTCGTAGATACTGTCGGGGGAACTCCCGTTGCGGGCGTATACTGCACCTTGTGCGGGACTGTTATCCTCTACGAGACCCGGCACAACGGCATCGATCACCAATTAGGTACAAGCGGCTTCCTGTATCGATCCAACAAACTGATGTACGACCGTGCAACCCAATCGCTGTGGAGCACCATAGAGGGAAGACCGGTCGTGGGTCCCCTTGCAGGGAAGGGAATTCAGTTGGAGTTCTACAGCGTTGTGACAACAACATGGGGTGAGTGGAAAAAACGGCACCCCGAAACCAGGGTGTTGGACATCAACACCGGATTCACCCGTGACTATGACGAAGGCTCTGCGTACCACGATTACTTTTCCACAGACGACTTGATGTTCAATACTCCCTTCAAGAACGAATCGTTACCAAACAAGGACGAAATCCTGGCAATTCGACATCCCGATTACCCGAATGACCAATTGGCGATTGCGGTTGAGTTCCTGGAGGAAAATCCCGTTTATGCAAACAGAGTTGGAGACATATACTTCGTGGTGCTTACCGATAAATCCGGGGGTAACAGAGTGTATGTCACAGGCGGCATAGTATTCCGAAAGTACGATCACGAGACGACAGCCGTTGATTCCTCCGGCACGTCATGGAAAGTGACAGAAAAGAACTTAATCGCTGAGGATGGCCGAACTCTGGAGCGCCTTCCCTCCTTCCGTGCATTCTGGTTTGGGTGGTACGCAGCATTTCCTCGTACACGGTTGGTAAAGTGAGATGACCGCAACATTCGACACATATTAACAGAGACACTATCGCCGTTGCTATTTTAGCTGCTCTTGTCGCCATCCAAACACCTGAGGATCCGCAGAATGGCGGTGATCTAAATGCATGAGATAATTCTCGCTACAAAGAGGCCGTACGACTGGAGAGTATTTTGGGTTCTCGTCGGGCTAAGCATCCCCGCAGCTTTTGCTATTCTTCCTTTTGCGATGAATCTGCAAGCCGCTTATCGGCCAGACATTGCTCAGGATGCGTCACCACTGATATTTGACGCGATAGTAAATATCACACTGGTCGCATTTCTTGGTGGACTGGGTCTAGCCCTGGCAAATCGCGTCGGCCTTGGGTTGCCATTTGTTGAAGGCTGGGTCAGGCGTGATCCCATACATCGTCGCTTCACCGGCGTCGTCGCCTGGGGTTTGCTCTTCGGGATTGGATGTGGACTTGTCATACTCTTGCTAGACCTCCAGGTATTTAGACAACCGATGTTGGGAATGTTCCAGGAATTGGGAATCGAGACGCCGAAAGAGTCCGCAGCACCACCCCACTACGGATTTATGGCCGCAATCTCCGCCGGTATCATTGAAGAAATACTGTTCCGGCTGTTCGGGCTCAGTTTGTTGGTTTGGCTGGGAGGATTTCTCATTCACAACGTAGAGGGTCGGCCAAAACCAGTGGTGTTCTGGGTCGCCAACATTGTCTTCGCCCTGATCTTCGGAGCTGCACATCTGATAACAGCGAAGGCCATTGGCTGGCCAATGAATGCATTGGTCCTCACCCGCACATTTGTCTTGAACGGTGTTGCCGGTATTGCCTTTGGCTGGTTGTTTTGGAGCTATGGCTTGGAAAGCGCAATGTTTGCTCATTTCTTTACCGATGTTGTTTTGTACACCCTC
>QKGJ01000102.1 GCA_003251275.1 Ignavibacteria bacterium | reverse complement strand
TCGTCCAATCGCCGGCCGTGCCGCCCGTAAACGATCTCCATATGCCCGCCGCAGAAGAACCAGAGTAAATTGTATTTGGATTGAGAGGGTTGACAGCAACACACGTCATCCTTCCTGAGAAATTGAGCGGCCCGAGGAATTGCCATTGTCCTCCAACTGCACTGGATGACAGCTCGGGAATCATACGCCGGACTCGCTCATATTCCGTGTAGTACCGATCGGCGGGAATGTCAGGAAACGGATATGCGCGGGAGACACTATAGAACTCTAACGCCTCAAGAGCCCCAGTTTTTCCGGACTCCTTTATATTTTGATTCTGGTGGGCGCGATACACGTAGGTAGCTACCAGAAAGAATGCAATCATGAACGAAACAATCGATGCAAATCGTCGCATTGAGAATACCCTCCTATTCCTTGAATGCCGGGTTAAGACTTCTTCGTCATTTCCTGGAGAACCGATTTGAGTACTTCAACCACGCGCACAACATCCTCAGCTTTGTTAGCACGCCCAAATGAAAACCGTAGTGTTGCCTTGGCCGTTGCAGTATCGCGGCCCATTGCCAGAAGAACGTGTGAAGGCTGCATGCTGCCTGAGCTGCAGGCGGACCCGCTCGTTACGGAAATTCCATGCATGTCCATATTCATCACGAGCATCTCACCCTCAATCCGATGCTGGGAAGAATCAAAAGAGATATTGAGGATGTGCGGAAGCCGCTCAGTTGGATGACCATTGATAATGATGCCGGAAATGTTCTCGGAAATTCTCTTCTGGAGTTCATCTCTGAGCAGTGCTAATCTTTTCCCTTCCTTCTCTTTTTCCCCGCAGACAAGTCTTGCAGCCTCCGCTAAACCAACGGCGAAAGCAACGTTTTCCGTTCCCGGTCGCTTTCCTCTCTCCTGTCCGCCGCCGTGGAGCAACGGATTGATCTCAGTTCCCTTCCGTATGTAGAGCGCTCCGACTCCTTTCGGTCCGTAGATTTTGTGTCCGGAAATTGTGAGGAGGTCAACACCGAGTTCTTGGACGTTCACAGGAATTTTTCCGAAGGACTGCACTGCGTCGGTATGGACGAGAATGTTTCCGGCGTGTGCAAGATCCACGATTTCTTTAATCGGCGAGACCGTCCCGACTTCATTATTTGCATGCATGATGGAGACGAGAGCAGTGGTTGGTTTGCAAACGGCGACCACTTGTGCGGGGGAAATTGATCCATCCTGATCTACGTCAAGGTAGGTAACCTCGATTCCTTCTTTTTCTAGCTCTTCGCAGGGCTCCAGCACCGCGTGGTGCTCGGCTTTTGAAGTGATGATATGGACCT
The DNA here is from genome assembly GCA_003251275.1 of Ignavibacteria bacterium. Lineage (GTDB taxonomy): Bacteria > Bacteroidota > Ignavibacteria > UBA10030 > UBA6906 > SZUA-287. The sequence goes on along the minus strand of QKGJ01000102.1, from coordinate 773 downwards.
TCCCCTTGACCGCTGCGGCCTTTGCAACGCCGTGGAGGCCAAAATTATTCGACTCCGTCCCACCACTCGTAAAGAAGATCTCCCCCGCTGAGGCACCGAGGAGCGACGCAAGAGTCTCCCTGCTCCTTTCGAGAGCACTCTTTGCTTGTCGCCCATGCCAATGAACCGACGAAGCATTTCCATACACATCGTTGAAATATGGGCGCATCGCGTCGAGGACCCGGGGGTCAAGGGGAGTTGTAGCGGTGTGGTCGAGATAGATACGTTCCATCGTTAAGGAATATACGATGGAGTGCTGCTCATGTCAAACAATGAGCAAGGGTAGGGAATGGTATACCAATTTTCAGAAGGGTCGTTGCCTCCGGCCTTGCATTTCTCTCATCGCCTCTCTGAGTTCACGATGAAACTGGCGTTCGAAAAGAAATAGTTTGCCTCTCTGCTCCACGCTGAGAATATCTTCCAGGCCTTGATGAAAGTTCAATTCCTCCTCCAGGATCTTATTCTCTCGTTCTTCGATCGCATGAAATGTCGCTTTCAACTCAGCTTCATCTCCCCTGTTTCGCAGGAGACGCTCAATTTTGTCGAGCAAGTCGTCCTTTTCTTTCATGATTGCTTGCTTCTTTATCTCGAACTCATGCATCCTTGCGAAGAATCGCACCGATTGTTCTTCTTTCAGATCAAGCAGTTCAATCAACTTGAGTTTCTTAAACTGCTCTATCCGCTGCATTTGGCGTTCGTTTCCCATCGGCTGTGCCAACGAGGAACCCACATAC
>QKGJ01000068.1 GCA_003251275.1 Ignavibacteria bacterium | reverse complement strand
ATGTAGAACGGGAGGACAATATTTTTCATCTCTCGACGAATAAGATTCTCAAGCTGGAACGTTCCGACTCGATGGTTCAATTGAGCGGGCGCTATGATAACATGAATAGCGTCGATGATTTTATCCTTCCGGTTTCTCTCGAGTTCAACTCCTCTAGGGATGAAGGACTATTCGGTCTCCCATTCTCCATGCAAGCTGGAATTGAATATCAAGGTTATGTGAAGAATCCCAAACGTAGCCACTTTGTTTTTGATGTTGCGTTTCTGCAGGATGTGTCAAAGAAAGGAAGAATCCGTATTCGATCCGAGTATATTCCTTCGTACTTCTGGAAGAACTACCTTGCAGATGCTACTGACCTGACAGGGAACGTCAACAGCGCCGAACGAGTGTACAAACCAGGAGTCTATTCTGAATGGGGTATCAGTGTAGACTATAGACATCACTTCGGAGGGTGGCTTCATTCGCTCGATGGTGGACTTCTTCTTCAATACAGCACCAGAAGTTATGATGACCCTTTCCCCGGCAGGAACAGGGATGTCCTCCTTGCTGGCATCGGCTTTGATTATGATCTGGCGAAATGGTGGAATATCGAGGTGGGATTCGAATACGAATCGACGAAGAGTCCGGTGACACCTGAAGTGATGATTCTCGATGAGCCTGCCTTTAGGATGGACTTCAACCACGATCTGGACATCGTCGACAATAACCGAAGGACCATACAGAATGTCGATCGGTCACGAAGTGATCAGAATATCCAAATCGGCACGATTTTCAAGCCAACAAAGAAAATCTTGATTAGTGTGGGATTCGAACATCTTTATCGCAATTACGCCTCACAGGAGCCACTTGATCCGGGCCACAGAGACCGGTCTGATAATCGAAATACCTGGAAGCTAGGTTTTGACTACACCGTATACCTTGGGTTGCAACTCAGAGCGAAATACCAACAAGCGAAACAAACAACAACTGCACCCCTTGACCCCGGCTTTGTTGGTGAAGAAACTGCATATGAGAATCAAATCTTTGGCATCGGTTTGAAGTGGTCGTTCTAAAGCCTGTGGAGAATATATGAAAACAAATCTCGTTCGGTTCTTGTCAGGCTCAGCTTGGTGGATGGTGTGGTGTGCAACATCGCTTTCCCAAGTTACATGGAACTGGCAGAATCCCCTGCCACAGGGAAATCGACTTGACGCTGTGTATCTGATTGATGCCACCACGGCGATCGCCGCTGGATCGGCTGGAACAATTGCCAAAACGAGTGATGCTGGCGTATCATGGGCAGTCCAACACTACGCCGGAGGAACACCAGACAATCTTTATGGACTGACATTTACCACCGCAAACGTCGGAGTAGCAGTCGGAGAAAATGGGACGATCCTCAGAACGACCGATGCGGGAATAACCTGGAGCGAGCGACCCAGCGGAATAACAAGAGACCTCAACGATGTCCACTTCGTCGATTTGATGCATGGTACAGCAGTCGGAGATACTGGATCAGTTGTTCATACAACTGACGGAGGGCTGACATGGACGATACAAAATGCTGGAACAATCAACACCCTGCGATCTGTTTTTTTTGTAAGCCTGGATACCGGTATTGCAGTGGGGAAATTTGGTACGATCATCCGAACAACTAATGGCGGTGCAACATGGGCAACTCTTTCAAGTGGGACGCCCTGGGATTTGAACAGCGTTTCTTTTGATGGATCTGGACGAGGATGTATCGTAGGGGATACCGGTACTGTTGTATTGACCACGGATCTCGGAGCAGCTTGGATCCTCCAACCCAGACCCACCCCCTGGAACCTCAACAAGGTTACGCTCTTGGAAGGAACCACTTGGACTGCAGTCGGCGAGAAAGGAACAATTCTTCGAACAACGAGTAGTGGGGTAAGTTGGATTTCGCAAAGCAGTGGGGTAAGTGCCTCTTTGCGTTCGGCGGGATTTGCTGATGTCAACTCTGGTTTTGTTGTGGGCAACTTCGGAACGGTCTTACGTACTTTGAACGGGGGAACGAATTGGGTGCCAGTCACTGAAGCGCTTACCACTAACAATCTGAGGGGCATTTTTCTCATTGACTCGAACAACGGAT
>QKGJ01000116.1 GCA_003251275.1 Ignavibacteria bacterium | reverse complement strand
TGCCCTCGCGCGTGGAAAAAAACTTCTGCTCAAGGGATTGCTTGGAAAACTGATTCGCTCTCTCCATGATTGGATCAGCAAGTTTTTCCCGTTCATAGCCTTTCACGACGGAACATCCCGCAAGAACGGCAGTCAAGGCGCATACCAGAATCAAGGAAACAAATCTTTTCATTGCAGGACCTCAATGTTCTTTACGATTGTGTCGAATGCCGAATCGGAATAGCCAACGTGGACGTAGCGGACAACACCGCTTCTATCCACGATGAGTGCCGACGGCATTTCCGGAACGTCATACTTTGCCGCAACCTCTTTCTCAGGATCAAACAGAGAGAGAATCGAAACATTCAATCGCCTAAAGAAGTTGATCGCGTTACTCCGGTCGTCATCAATGCTGATGGTAATAACGCGAACGCCCTTATGCATCCTTTCAATTTGCGCAAGTTGCGGAAGTGACCTTTTGCATGGCGCACACCAACTTGCCCAGAAATCGACGATGATCACCTGACCTTTGAAGTCCGATAATGAGTATGATCGTGTACCATCAAGGGTCCGCAGGGTAAAATCGGGTGCGATCTTGCCTACCATTGCCTGGTCGAGCGCTTGCGCGCCCGGACAGCCAAGAGCCACAACAACTGATACTATGAACAAACGCAGGATCATTCTTCTACCGTAATGTGGTATTGGAATATTGTGCACCGGCATCAAGCCACTCGATAATCGTGAGCAAATCTCGATTCTCAACGCGGAACACATCCACAAAGCCGTTGGTCTCTCTCGTCCACAGTTGGCGATGATCATAACTCGGAATCCTGAAATCCTGGTTATCCGTCCGATTCAGTTGCCGATGGTACAGAACCCACATCAACGGACTGGGTCGCGTACCACTCTGCGAGATATAATCCATCGACCCGTTCGAAGGGGTGCGATACCGGGAACCCATGGCCAGCGAGTCATAAACCGACGTTGTTGAGTTCGAGTTTGAAGTTGGAGGGGTAAGGTCAGACGCAAGGTTCTCAAGACGCAAACCGCCGGCAGGTGACGCCGCACTATGGCAACTCACGCAACGGGACTCGAAAATTGCCTGGATAGTGTTTGTCCTGGACGGACGGTATCGATCGAAAAAGTCAACCGTGTCGGTGCGCGCCGCGGGATGCGACATGACGTCGTTGGCATCATCAAACCCCGCATCATACATCTGACCTGTTGCGGTGTTTTCCACCTGTGCGATGGGCGTGATATGTAACTCTGAGATAATACGATCGCGCGAATGCGAATCATGGCAACCTGTACACAGTCGCCTTTCACCCGGCATTACCTGTACCCATGTAGCCTGGTTCACCAGCAACATGCCGTTCTCATCCAGTGTTTGCATATGCAATGAACGGTTTGCTGGAACACGGACAGAGAACGATCCGTCGGAGCGCACTGGAGCATATCCAACTACTCTCTGCTTCTCGAAGTTTGTATCACCAATCGGACCTCCCCGCTTACTGCTTGAACGCGGCAGCGGAACGGCTTCCAACACCCGCAGGTATTTCGCCTGGCCAAGAGAACCATCACTGTTTACAAAATTTCGATCGGGTCGTAGCTGACCGTCGTTTGTCGCGCGATCATAGACATTTCCGTCGAAGAAGGTGCCAAATTGATCTCCGCTGGCGATACCGGCTGCCACATTGGGATCCATTGGAATAATGTTTGGAACGCCACCGGGCTGTTCGCTCCGAGGAGCTACCGTGATCGGGTCGTACTCGTTAAAATTCGGATCGTTATAGATGAGCCGGAGATTGCTACCATCTTTGTCCATAACATAAATCCCGTAGTCTGAAACCCGCTCGCCGCCCATATTAGGTGCAATCGGTATTGGCGACATCGCAACGAGAATCTTCTCCCGCCTGTCCGAGGGTGCTGTTTTGTCGATGATCGGAAAAGGCGTTTTGTACAGCGCCTGCGTTGCCTGGTTTGTATTGTTGAACGGCACATCGGTCGGCGAGATGAACGTCAAATTGTCATCGGATTTGGAAATATCGATAATCGCAATGGCACCACCTTCGAACGGCGAGTTGCGTTCCATAACAGAACAAACAAGGCCCCCATCC
>QKGJ01000016.1 GCA_003251275.1 Ignavibacteria bacterium | reverse complement strand
GATGCCCCATCACCGGAATTCCAATCTTCACCAGATGCTTCACCGTATCTGCAAGATATTCACCCCCCTCAATTTTCACCGCCCCCACCCCGACCTCCTTCATAATCCGGCCAGCATTTCTCACGGCGTCATCCACGCTGGTCTGATAGGACATGAATGGCATGTCAACCACGATCAAGGCATTCTTCACCGCGCGTTTGACTGCCTTGGCGTGATAGATCATTTCATCGACTGTAACGGGCAGGGTTGTCTCGTGGCCCTGCACAACATTCGCAAGGGAGTCACCAACAAGGATGATATCTATACCCACCTGGTCCAGATACTTTGCAAAAATAAAATCGTAGCCGGTCAGCATGGCGATCTTTTCCCCTGACTTCTTCATCGTGGTAACGGTTTTCGTTGTCACCACCCGGGGTTGTATGTCCTTTTCGGCGGTAGGTTTCATGCGGCGCCTTTCGCTTGTCCCGGGGAACGAAGGAAATCGATTCCCCATGCTAATTCGAATCCGCGCCTGACGCAATGCGCGAGGTTCATCATATCGACCGTGCCGACGATTTCCGAAAGATCGACTGTTTTTTCTTTGAGTTCCTGCTTCATTTCTTTTCTGTCTGACTCCGTCACCTGCAGAAATTCCACCAACTGTTGATGAGCAGGACCACACAGAATCGAGCCATGCTGAAGAAGGACGGTACTTCGTCCGTTGCGCATCCTTCGTTGCGCACTCCCTATCAGTTTTCTCCCATCCCATTGAATCTCATATCGCGCTGAACTGCTGAAGCAAGGGATCGATGATTTCTTCTGATATGTTTCACGAAATCGCGGTTGCGCTTGCTCAAACGTTGCGCCGACACCAAACAAATTCAGGCCACGAAGCAATGCTTCGCAGATGGTATTGTACGACTCGAGTATTGAGGATCCATCTGCGGGCATTGCAACCGCATACGTTAGCTCTTCTGCATGAAGTATTGCCCGTCCCCCTGTGGGACGCCGGACTACATCGATACCAGCTTCTTTACAGGAGTCTCTGTCAATCTCTGATGAATCCTGATTATAACCAATGGAAATGGCCCATGGTTTCCACGTGTACAAACGGAGCGTTGGAACTCCGGATCCCTGCAGAAGACTCTCCACTAGGGAACTGTCAGAGTCCATATTGAATTTACCGCTGTGCTCACTTGAGTCGAGAAACCGCCATTCTCGTTTCATCTGTTACTTTCCCTTCCGTGGTCCGGCGAGGATTCCTCGCTTGCTTGAGGCAATGAATTCCAGAATCATGCTTACCTCCGGAAATGCCATAAGCGATTGATCATCCCTGATCTTTGCAACCGCCTGAGAGACATTGAGCCCGGTGTGATAGATTTTCTTATATGCTGCTTCCAGCGCATCAATGGTGTCCTGGTTGAATCCCCTCCGTTTCAACCCGATAGAGTTAAGGCCCTGAAAGATCAGAGGTTCCTGGCCTCCAAGAATGAACGGAGGAACATCTTTCGGCACTCGCAGCCCGCCGCCTATCATGGAATGTCGACCGATGCGCACAAACTGATGCACCGGTGTGAGTCCCCCAATAATGACATGGTCCTCCAACACCACATGGCCGGCGAGAGACGCGACGTTCGACATGATAACATGATTCCCGATGACACAGTCGTGCGCAACATGAATACACCCCATCAACAAGCAATCGCTTCCGACAATTGTCCGTCCATGGTCGCCCGTGCCGCGGTGGATCGTCGCGTACTCCCGGATGACAGTTCTGTCCCCAATCTCACACGTCGTCGGCTCCCCGGCATATTTCAAATCCTGCGGTGCGTGACCAACAACGGCACCGTGATGGATGGAGCAGTTGTTGCCGATCCGAGCTCCTTTCCCAATGAGTGCGTTCGCCGCAATCGATGTCCCCTCGCCAATGACGGTATCGTCTTCAATGATGGTAAAAGGACCGATAGAAGCATGATCGCCGATTTGTGCTTTCGGGCTTACGACCGCCCGGGGATCGATGGTGATGGCCATAGGAGAGTTCGGGGAGGGAAGTCCGCTAGTTTAACATTGGTTTGGAAACCGGTGTCGCCTGCGCTTTGTTCTCGGTCCGTTCAACAATCGAAGCCATCATTTCGGCTTCCGCGACAAGGACGCCATCAACAAATGCCTTGCCCTTCATCTGGCAAATCTTGCTCTTGCGGCTTGTCATCTCAAGCTCAAACACCAGCTGGTCTCCGGGGACAACCGGCCGTCGGAACTTTGCGTTATTGATCGACATAAAGTAGACAAGCTTGTTGTCCGGATTGTCAACACCGTTGAGGAGGAGGATACCCCCTGTTTGGGCCATGGCTTCAACGATAAGAACGCCGGGCATGACCGGTTGACCCGGAAAATGTCCTTCGAAGAATGGCTCGTTCCCGGTGACATTCTTGACTCCAACAATTTTCTCGTCAATCTTGAATTCGACGATCTTATCGACAAAAAGAAATGGGTATCGATGAGGAAGAATTTTCTTGATCGCATTGACGTCGAAGACCACGCCTTCTTTTCTCTCATGCTGATATTTCTTGACAAGTTTTTTTTGTTGATAAAGCTTTCTAATCTTGCGCGCAAACTCAATGTTGCTCGCATGGCCGGGCCGGGCCGCAAGAATTTGAGCCTTCAGCGGCGCGCCGATAAGGGCAAGGTCCCCCATCATGTCAAGAAGTTTGTGTCGGGCCGGCTCGTTGGGAAAACGAAGCGATTTGTTGTTCAGCACTCCGCTTCCTCCAAGAATGACTGATTCCTTAATGCCAAGCTTCGTGGCAATCCGCTTCAACTCGCCATCGTTCAACTCCCGATCGACGATGACGATGGCATTGTCCAGGTTGCCCCCCTTGATCAGCCCCTGGCTGTGAAGCATTTCAACCTCGTGGAGAAAACAAAAGGTACGGCACGGAGCAAAGTCATCGACAAACTCCTTTTCCAGGTTAAACAACCCGCTATGCTGACTGCCCAGTGCGGGATTGTGGTAATCCACCATGACCGTTACCCGATAATCATCCGTCGGGAGGGCGACAATATCCACACCTTTCTCGACGTTCTGGTAGTGAACCGTCTGGTCAATTATGAGATAATCCTTCGCGGCATCCTGCTTTTCGAAACCTGCCTGCAGGAGGACATCGACGTACGGTTTTGCACTTCCGTCCGCGACAGGAGGCTCATTCGCATCGAGGTCAACCAATACGTTGTCGATTTGAAGCCCGACGAGCGCAGCAAGAACATGTTCAACCGTATGAACCTTCGCCTCACCGACGGCAAGCGTAGTGCCGCGAGAAATGTCCACCACATGATCGACGTCGGCAGGAATCTCAGGGGAGCCGCCCAGATCCGTGCGACGAAATCGAATCCCAAAGTCTTCCGGCGCAGGACGAAAGGTCATCGTGGAGACGCTCCCCGTATGAAGTCCCACCCCGCTTATGGAGACCGGCTTCTTAATTGTTCGTTGCTGTACCAGCATAATGGCTCCGCTTCAAAGTTGTATTCAACACCAATCTACTTCTTTTTCAATGCCTCGATCTCTTGCAACAGGCTTTGTACTTTCGTCTCCAATTCCCGGACCGTTGCACGCAATTCGGGAAGTTGTACGATAACGCCATGCACCTTCATTGCCTCCCGATGTGGAAGCGCCGGAGACCCGAAATAGGTACCCCCGGGTTCTCGAATCGATCGGTGAATTCCCGATTGGGCGCCCATTTTTATGTTGTCGCTAATTTCCAGATGCCCGGTAATCCCCACCTGTCCACCTATCATCGCACCGGATCCGATGGTGGTGCTACCGGAAATTCCGGCCTGTGCTGCGATGACAGTATTCTCGCCAATAACAACATTATGCGCAACCTGTATCAAATTGTCCAGCTTGGTTCCCTTTTTTATCCGTGTTTCACCCATGGTCGCACGGTCAACGGTACAATTGGCACCTATCTCAACGTCGTCCTCAATAACGACAATGCCGACCTGCGGGATCTTTTCATACGATCCATCTCCCTTGGGGGCGAATCCAAATCCGTCGCTACCAATGGTAGTACCGGAATGTATGATAACGCGATCGCCAAGGCGGCAGCCTTCACGGATAGTGACGTTTGGGTAAAGGAGCGTGTTGGCCCCAACGGTAACCTCATCACCAAGAACAACGCCATGACAAAGGCGCGCATTGCTGCCAACCACACAGCCATTGCCAAGTACAACATATGCTCCAATCCTCACCTCTGTGCCGATTGAGGCGCTGGGAGGAATTATTGCGGTCGGGTGAATTCCGGGAGGAAGCGGGTCTTTGGGCGGATGGAAAGCAACAAGGACTTTGAGGAAGGAAACATACGGGTCATCCACCTGCACGAGTGCTGTGTTCTTGTTCATGTGGGATGACCGGGTGACATCTTTGCTAACAATTACAGCCGAGGCGTTCGTCTCGCTGAGGAACTTCACATACTTCTTGTTGGAAACAAACGAGATGTCCCCAGCGACCGCCTCTTCAATCTTCGCGACCCGTTGAATCTGGGTGTTCTCATCACCATCGCACTGGGCCCCGAGAAGTACTAGAATGTCGCGAAGTTTCATTCGAATCCCTGGGGTATGGCTGCTACTTGCCGAATGTCTGCATCCGGACTAGCACTTTTTGTGTAAGATCGTTTTTTTCGTTGGCATACAGTAGAAGGATATCACCGCTTTTGTCAAAGACGTAATCATATCCATCTTCCTTCGATATGTCTTCCAGAACTTTGAAAATCTTATTCTGAATCGGCTTCATAACCTCTGCCTGTTTCTGGAACAACTCGCCATTCTGGCCAAACTTTGAATTCCTGAATTGGTCGATGTTCTGATCAAGGTCGCGCAACTCCCGCTCTTTTTCAGCCCGTACCTGATCAGTCATGATGAGTTTCTTCTTGTCATAGTCATCGAACTTGCGCTTCCAGTCCGTTTGCATTTTTTGGAGTTCACTCTCCCATTGCGAAACGAGCGCATCGAGTGACCGCTGGGCATCGATGGCTTCCGGCAGTTCTTTGAGAATTGCCTCCGAGTTGATATGCCCGATTTTCGATTGGGCAACAAGCAGACACGGAACCAACAGTCCAAGCAGCACCAGGATCGCCCGTTTCATTATTTCCTCCACAATGTCAGAGATGAAAACGTATTGTTGACAAGCGAACAGTCTCACAGGAAAAGCATTCGCGCCTTCTCTTTACTTTCCTCGTTTCAGCTTATCAATGACCTTGAAGGTAAGATCATTGCTTGCCTCTCCGTAGAGGAGCACGGCAACGGTTTCCGTCTTGTCAAACACAAACGTATATTTTTCAGCCTTTGCCACCGCTTCGATTGCTTTCAATACTTTTTCCTTGAGAGGCTCAAGGAGTGTTTCCTGCATCTTTGCAAGCTCACTATTGTTCCCAAGCTTTTCCTGTCGATAAATTTCCATCTGCTGCTGCATGCCGAGAATCTTTTCCTGTTCTGCCTTCTTCGCGGAATCATTCATCAGGCTTTCTTTCTTCTGGTATTCGTCCACCGCAGCCTTCAACGCCGCCTGCCGTTTGTCCCATTCATCCTGAATCCCCTTCTGGGCAGCATCGATTTTCTTTTGTGCCTCTTGCGCCTCGGGCATTTCGGCAAAAATCTTGGTGGAATTGACGTATCCGATCTTTTGTGATTGCGCATTCGCGGACGAAACGAATGCAAGACCGACGATTGCGAGAACGCTCACGATAATGGATTTCACTACAACCTCTTGAATGTTAAAGTATGCAATTGCTGTCTGTTATTCTCTATGCTCTTCTCAATTCGCCTAGAATCCCCGCCCGAAAATAAAATGGAATCGCCAGCCGTCTGGTAGCCCATCCGGACGAGAACCGGGTCCATCAACATCGTCGAAACCGAAACCATAATCAAACCCGAGCAGCCCGATCGGCTGAATAAGCAGTCGTGCTCCAAACCCTGCGGAGCGTTTCAGATTTCCGAAATCGGCATATTTGAATGATTCAAAGACGTTTCCTTGTTCCACGAAAGTCAGGAGATAAATGGGAATCGGGTTGAGCGTAACTGCAAAGCGAAGTTCGGCTGTGTGTTTTGCGTAGGTTCTCCCGGGAACAATGCGGCCAAATCTATCCCGAGGTCCCACGGTCTGATCGTCGTATCCACGAAGTGGAATGGTAGCGATGAACCCAAGGCCGGTTCCTCCCATGTAAAAGAGTTCGTTGGGTGGAATTGGAACTTGTTTCGAAAAATCGGTGATGAAACCATACTCGAGTCCGAGATATAATGCCAGCTTGTTCGTCCCGAACAAAGGCATATACCATTGTGATTGGAAAATCCACTTGAAAAAATCTATCGTTCCCGGAAGGAACGGTCCCCCGGCAATTTCTGTGGAGAGCGACACGTTGGATCCGCTTGTCGGGAAAATTGGATTATCGACAGAGTTGCGGGAAATGATCTGAGTCAAACTCACTTGTGATGATCTCCCGGTCAGGAATCCCGGTGGAGCAACAGACACATCATTATGCTGCGCATTAAGAATCCAGTCTCCCCGGAAATAAATATCGGGCCATTTGAACCTTCGCCCCACGCGGACGGAACCCCCAGTATTCTGAACTACGTAGTTAAAGGACTGCTTCGTGTCAAACAGTGTAACGCCGAGCAGTGTTGGTGTGTCAAACAGCCACGGCTCAGTGAAGCCAATGGTAAAGGTTCGGTATCGTGAACCCTCGCCAAATTGCCATTCGAAGTTCAAGATCTGACCAGCTCCCCCCTGTAACGGTTCCCGGATGGAAAAGTTGTTGATCGTGAAGCCCAGCGCACCGGTAAAACCAAAGGCACCGCTATACCCGACCGAAGCATTGATGTTGTCGCTCGATTTTTCTTCTACTTCGTACGATATGTTGACCGTCTCTCCATCATCCTGTGGCTTGACGTCCGGAGTGATTTTCTCCGGATTGAAATAGTTCAGCACCGACAACTGGCGAACACTTCGGATAATTGCCCCACGACTGAAGTAGTCTCCGGGAACGGTGAGCAACTCACGGCGAATCACCTTCTCATACGTTTTGGTATTTCCCTTGATTGTTACATCCCCCACGCGAAACTTATTCCTCTCAAAGACTCTAATTTTCACATCAATGCTGTCTTGCCCTACGCGTGTCTCTTCCGGCTCCAGGCTGAAAGCCAAATACCCATTGTCGAGGAACAGAGAGGATACGTCCGATTGGGCCTCATTCCCCCGCAGATTCTGTTCGAATTTTTCCGCATTGAATACGTCCCCTCTTTGGAACCCTAGTCTCTCGGCTAATACGATTTCAGGGTAGACAGTGTTCCCTTCCCAGGTAATATTCCGAATTTTATACTGCGGGCCCTCGTAGACATACATCAGGATACTCATCTCCCGCTTGTCTTCACTGTACCAAATTGAATCCCGAACGATCTCTGCGTCGCGGTACCCGTGCTTTTCGTAAAACTTCACAATGAGCTTCTTGTCCTCTTCGTACTTCTTCCGATCGAACTTGTGGGACGAAAAGATTTTCCACCAGGCGCTTTCGGTGATCTCATCCATTGCACCACGCAGATCGCCATCATCATACGCCGTATTCCCTTCAAAATTGATGTGCGAGACTTTTACCTCAGGCCCCTCATCGATATCGATCTTCAACACCGCCCTCGACTTGTTAGTATCGGATTGCTCGATGGAAACGTCGACTTTCGTGAGGAGATATCCGTCGTCGTTGTATAGGTTCTGGATTTTTTTCTTGATCTTCGGAAGATCCTGTGGCGGCAATACCTGTCCCCGTATGAGGGTAACTTTTTTCATGATGTCGTCTTCATCAAACTCATCATTGCCGGTAATCTCCGTTCGCTCGTACCGGGGAAGTTCCTTCACTCGAATGACGAGGAAGATTCCGTCACCCACCTGACGGTCAACAGCGATATCCACCGTTTCAAAGAGTCTTACTTTCCACAACTTTTGAATCGCTTGCGATACCTGATCGCCCGGAAGAAGGATCTCGTCGCCGACCTTAAGGCCTGAATTAGAAATAATCGCCGCCGGATCCGCCAGCGTGTTCCCTTCTACAGAGATTCCAAGAA
>QKGJ01000386.1 GCA_003251275.1 Ignavibacteria bacterium | reverse complement strand
ATGACGCCAATGGATACCTTCTCACTGATTTCCTCGATGGTCCTTTCGAGAAGCGTGGTTTTCCCGGAACCGGCCGAGCCAATAATATTCATCGCAAGGGTTTTTTGCTTTGCGAAGAGTCTTCTATTTGCTTCGGCTCTCTCCGATTTGGTCCTCGATTTTGGATGAGTTAGTGTTTTCGTATTCATGTTCGCCTCCATGTGCTCTTCATCGATGATCGAAATCGCGCGACCGTTAACTCAGCGACTGTGGACACTCACAGTGCGACATCGCCGGACGACAAGTGTAGTTCATTCATTTTCTCTTCGATGATGTCGTGATGGTCAAGGCTTCGATTCGCCAGATCTGTCAGCATCGTCTGCAATTCCGGGTCTGCCGCGAACTCTGCTGCGCGAAGATATGCATCCCGGGCGGCGTCTTCATGACCCATCGCTTCTACCAGGAGTCGGGCAAATGCCTTTTCAAATGCGTCCATTCTTTTCTCTCATTCAATGTTATTCCTTCTACCACATTCATCCAAGATGCATGCCGGATCAATCGTCTCGTTCCAGCCTGAATTCCGCGCTACTTTTCAGAAGTGGGAAAGAAAACGCAGCACATTCCCAATCGTGCAAAGATTCCCCCGCACTCATCGGAGAAGCATCATCCGAATAGTCTGTGCGTTACTGCCGGCTCTTAACGTCCAGAAATAGACGCCCGACGAAGACGCCGAACCATCCCAGCGAATACGAAACAGTCCGGGTGGCTGTTCTTCATTTACCAGAGTCGCCACCACCCGACCGAGACCATCGGTCACGACGAGTTCAACAAATGCCTTCGATTGAATCTCATAAGAAATCTTCGTCTCCGGGTTGAACGGATTGGGAAAATTCTGATGAAGGCGGAGCTTCGACGGAATGGAAAACCCCATTCGTTCCACCGACACTGTCGAAGAAAACGCAATCGTGTCTGACGGCTGACTTTCATGTGCCGTTGAATCAATCGCTGTCACGAAGTACCATCGTGACGATTGACTCGAAGTGGAGTCAGTATACGTGGTGTCTTGAACGGGTTCGGATGTCAGACGGACGAAGGACTGCGACGAATCCACTGACCGATACACGTGATACCCCATAAGGTCCACCTCGTCGCCCGGGCGCCAATTCAGACGGGGTAAGGGGGGCGAGGCGGTCAGCGATCTTGGTGGCAGAGGGATCGTCCTTGGCACGGCTGTCCGTTCCACGATCAATCCTTCACGGCCGGTCAGATCAATGCCGGCGACGCCAACGAAATACTGCTTTCCTTCGATCAGATTCGGAACAGTGGTTGAGGTTTCGGAGACAACATAGCTTGTGTCGTACAGGAAAGGGAGTTGACCGAGGTACACCCGATACTCATGGACGTCTGAAATTGCAGCGTCACCCCATGATGCGAACAGCGAGGAACCGTTTCCCCTCTCACGAAGAACAAATTCGTCCACGGCCGGTGGCAGTTTGTCCAGGACAAGAAGCATGGCCATCCCGGCCTTCACAATCTCCTTTGCATACGGAATCTCCAAATACTGCAGGAGATCATTCGGGCTGTGATAGTAGGGGCTGAAATCACGCTCAATGCAGAAGACCGCATTGTAGCTTTGTTGATAAAATGGATAGCTGTCACTGCTTCCGCGACAACGTTTGCCATTTTTCGACGCGGCGAACAGACATTCTCTTGATGGAAAAAGGAATTGCTTCCAAGACTGACCGGCAACGGTAAATCCAAAGAGTGCATCGTCGTCGCGCTGCATCAGCGTTGAAGACCCGCCTTCTTGCTTCTCCATCATGCCGACCGGCAAATCCGCGGACGAGCGGATTTGATCAAGGACAATCGCACCGTCGCGTACCGCAGGCCCCACGTTCCGGTACCCACGCTCCTGAAGAACGTGTAACAGCGTATCGAGATTCTCTCGTTGAAGAGTGATCATGATTCTTTTAGTGTTCGTAAACGAATTTAGGGGAAAGAACAGTGTACCTGAGGTTACCGCATTTCTTGCGTACAGCGGCGAGTACAGAGCCGACACCCCGACCAGGCAGTACAATGTGATATGTGGAAGATCGTCGGGATGAAGGCGGAGGAAATAGCTGCGAGGCGCGCCGAGATGAGAACGACGGCTGGTTGCCGGGTCTCCGGACAAGTAAGGGTGATCCGGTTTCGATAACGAAGATAGGTGGACATCACACTTGGCAGAACGACGGTCCAGGCAAGTGTGGTAGTCACAAGACTAATAATACTCCAGATAACGAAGGGGTGCATAGTTGCCCCAGGATTCTTCCGAGAAGAAAATCAGCGATTAACTTCAGCCCGCTGTACCTCTTCTATAACTTCAACAATCAACGGATAGTACCTGTCGAGAGCGCAATCAACATCGTCACGAAGGCGACAGGCGTTATCCGCCGATTGATTAATACAGATTCCGCAAACGGAGTTGCGCAGACGCTCGGCATAAGGATCGATGCTGTCGGATGATGTTGATTGGACAACTCCAAGGATTAAGGGAAAGTGGGTCTTGAGTGCGCACTCCACATTTTGCGCGAGCCTGCAGTTACCGGCACCATCGCCGTCAACGCACTTAGCACAAACTCTCTGCTGAAGCGCAAGCCAATACTGATCGGGTGTAGGCATTGACGATTCCACTTCGGTGAATGGTCAGATTCTCGTATCTTTCAATGTAAATCGAAAGGGGAACGAGACCCAAACTTTTACGGGGCCTTGATTCATGTACGCCGGCGTAAAAATAAACTTCATCGCCGCCTCAATCGAAGGATCGTTGAACATCTCCGTGGTGGACTTAATCACCACCGCTTTGATCGGTCTTCCATCTTTTCCCACCAATATTTTCACCCAGACCGTTCCTTCGATGCCCGCACGAATGGCCATATCGGGATACACCGGGATCCCCTTCTGAACAATCTGCGGAGGTTTCTCCACTGGAACAAATTCATTCATCCCCGGCTCGTCATCGATCGTAATGTCGCGTTCAATTTGCACCCCACCCGACAAATCACCAAAGTCTTCTGTAATCGGGGACGCGATATTGCTCATCTCTGTCTGAGTTGCAATTGTTTGTTCGGGACTGACCTCTGCGTCCGGGACGGGAACGGGGGTTCCCACGGTTGGTTTGACGGCTGCAGTAACACTCACGGTTGGGGGGGGTGCGACATTTGCGATCGATGGAGGTGGACCGAGATCGCTGTACTTCAAAACACGAACAGCAACGGTAGGAATATGTTCATCATCCTCCTGCATGTAACGGATCCCATAGTACGATCCGATAATCGCGAAGTGGATAATGACGGAAACGAGAAATCCCTTGAAGTAATTCCTCTGAAATACTCTCTTCAGCTCAATGCGACCATAAGGAACAGGCGATGCTATGAATTGCTCGGTTCGCGATCCCATAGACCCCTCCTTTTGGACTGTCTCTGCCCACTAAAGCGCAACCCACGTGCCAACGGTAGGGGCAGGAAAATGCACAAATTGACAGAAATATGAGAGCCCGGAGGGATTTATTCCGAATTCTGAGACGAGAGTTTAGAGAAGATAAGAAACGAAGTCAGGTCAATGTCAAAACAACTAAAAGGAGAAAAGTCATTGGAACTAAAACCGCACACATCATACAGACAATCATCGAAAAGTTGCAATCTCTGAGTGCGCGCATATTAGTAATCCCTTTCCTCCCCGAAGACATTCAGCTTTCCATTTATGTGCTTGGTCTTGTTGATGATTTTTGTGTTTGCGTCAACAACATCTCCATGGCATGCAAAACATGTGGTCACATTCAAGTGTGTTCCCCCTTCGGCATCTGTTTTCGGAAGGGCTCTCTCCGCAAGAGTAGGTTTTGATATATCACCGTGACATGTACCGCATGCTATTTGTGCACCGCTCGGGTCGTTCCAGACTGGAGTAAATCCGGGATTTCCATTTTTGAAGTCCCCATGACAGTACGTTGAGGCGCACCCTAGATTACCCGATGAATAGGCCGGAGCCGGACTAAAGAGCGGGAGGTTCGCGCTATAGTCTGCAGTACCCGGTTCATTGGTAACTGTGTTCGCCAGGGCAAGACTAAAGTGCACCTCAGCGCCTGTCGTTCCGTCGATATGGCCAGTTGAACCATACACCGTGGGAGGAACAGTATGGCACTCGGAACAGGGAAATCCAGCTGTGAGAGTGCCACCTGCAAGATGAATCTGATGAGCACCGACTCCACGCGCCGTGCGATCTGTCATTTTGGAAAGATCACGCGGTGGAGCCGGATTTGCATCACCATGACATGTTGCACAATTCTCCGGTCCGGCACTGTTCGTGTGACAATCGCGACAGCTTGCACCGGATGTCCCTCCGTCATACGTCGCACCGTGGCACGATTGGCATGACTGCATATCCCAGTTGTTCGCACGAATCGTGTTGCCGTGGAAGTTGTTCGATGCAGGATTTGCCCATCCAGTTTCGTGAACTTGCAGACCTGATGTCGTTGGAGAAGGCAACTCCTCCTTGAGGTCCGCACAACCCCATATCACCAACGTAAGGGCGAGAGAGGCTGAGATTTTTATGGATGATTGCAAGTTCATGTCAATACAGTGCTTTTGTTCTTCTTTCTTCAACACATGAGTTAGAGTTCAAACTTATGACCCTAACGCGCTCTTAACTCAGCGATGGAAGACACGGGCGCCCTTAACTCGGCAATCGACGACCGGAGGAGCTCATACGCATAGCGCGTGTTGTGCACTCCGAGGCTTCCTTCATGTTCAATAAAGAAATAGTTGTAAATTGCACCGGCTTTTGCCGCAGGGGCAATCCGTAACGGAGCCGAGGAGCTCGCGCGGAGCAGGTCCGTTGCCGGGTTCAACCAGTTCCGTGCGATAAGCAGCTGCCGCAGCGTATCCAGGTTTGCAGTAATCGCTGTTTGAGCGCCAACTGGAGCGGTTGTTGCACCTGCGTAATCCGTCGATGAGAAGGAGGAGCCGTGGCAACCGGCGTCTCTGCAGCCCGTAAGTCCGATCCACATTGTATGACCGCCAACCGCACCTCCACCACTTCCAATAGGTTCCGCCATATGACACTTTACACAACCCTCTTCCCGTATTGTAGTGTTGATCGTATGATGTGAGTTGCCGGTGTAAGTGAAGTTAACAAACTCGAACCCGCCAGTTCCCATCAGCATTTGTCCATTAACTCCGTAGTGTGGGTACCACCTGCTTGAGGTGATGACGATGGTGTCCGTGATGGCGGTCTTTGTTGGATCTGGTTTCGGACTCATCGGCGATGAAGTACGCGTTTGATGGCACCGCACGCAGAGATTACCCTCACCATAATCAAACGTTGCGTCTGGTACACCTTCGATAAATGAAGTAATCGTGACTGGTTCCTCACTACGCCGTGAGAAATTATTGCGCGCATGCGGGGAATGACATGCGAAGCAGCCTGGCGGGCTTCCATTGTCAACTTGGTTCACGACTTGTGTTACCCAACCTTCGCGGGATCGTTGTTGGAATCCTTCTGTGGTGTGGCAACCTGCACAGGTCGTTGTATTTCTCTCTACGTGACCTCCGGTTGCGTGCTTGGAACTTGACCACTGATACCTCCGTCCCGCAAGATTGTAGGTTGTATCCTGTTCCGAGTCGTGACACGTTGCGCACTTGATACCTGGCGCAAACCCTTCAAAGTCGACACCCGCGTTGCCATCCTTGCCTGCTTGCCCTGGAGGCCCTTCAACCCCCTCGCAACCCGTCTGAAGTAGAACGAGTGTCAGCAAACTGAACCCGATGGTGATTGCCTTTGTAATGACTTTCATATTATTGATCCTCCCTGGTTGTTAACGAATAATGCCATCTTCGGTGTGACACGTGAAGCACGTCGGATCACGCCCTTCCACGTCGTGGCAGCTGATACATGATTCCATATCTCTTCTCGCTTCGACTGCGTGGAGTCCGCCTCCTGACCCACGCCCGATCGTAGTAAATCCCGGTTGATCGTGGTAGGATGGCCTAAACACACCCTGCGTAACATTCCCACCAGCCTCATGACACTGAACACAGAATGACTGCGTCTCATGGCACGAGCTGCAATCCATTGCTTTGCTCCTGGCATCGATCCCATGCGTAAAACGGTAGTTCAACTCGTGAACGGACTGAAGAAGTAGACGGTCAGGTCGGTCAGTAGTGGAGAGTTTTGGTCGCGGATCGGTACTCCGATCGGACTTGCCGAACGACTTTAGTCCGCCATCGGTATGACAATCCTGGCAAAATGTTTCCTTGTGACATGTCTGGCAGGATGCCTGAAGTTCTCCAATGCGTGAACTGAAGCGATGATTTCGTTTGAATTCTGCAACCTTATGATCATCAGGCAGAAGTGATGCAAAATCTAAATGGCATGATTCACACGTGTTCGTCAACTGGCGATCGTTGTGACATGTGTTGCATGTTGTCATATCCGGCATGGACGTTTTCAGGTTGTCGTCCGCTATACCTCGATGGCAGGTCGCGCATTCCATTCCCTGTGCAATGTGTGTATCATGAGAAAACAGGACCTCCCGTTCCCTGGCCATGAATGGAGCGTAGCTCTGTTCGTCTTCGTGGCATTGTGCGCACAGCGTTTCATCCTCTACATCATGACAGGCTGCACATGCGGCCTTCGCCGGAAGGAGATTATCTGAAGAAAACTTGCTTCCTGGTGCATTCTCATGGCACAGCACACAGTCACCCGCTTCTGTCTCAACGTGAAACTTATGCGAAAATTTTATCCCCGGGCCTCCGTTGCTCTCTGTCGATCGTGCAGGCATACCATCAACATTGCGCTGGGAGGCAACAATCATGAGAAGGAGTGTAATGACAGCAATTAACAATGTATATACACGCGTCATCATCATCTCTAGAAGAGGTTGAGCATCTCGGAGAACCAAAAATTGATTCTTGCGAAAATCCGGAGATCGTTTTTGTAGATGGTGTTCGTAAGCCACTGCCCTTGAACGTCAACAGCAAGCTGCTTCACGGGCCGGAATGTGAGTCCCAACGCACCGGAAAATGTCTCCTCGGTCGGCGCACTTGAATTTAACGCGTACGAATTCCAGCCTATGTTCGCGTTTGGAATCAATGCCCGATCAAGGAGAGGATATGCAAATGCAACAGAGATCGATTTCAACTCGCCTGCCTGTCCTGTTGAACCGCGAAATGACAGGCTCGCATATGTCCAATATCCACCAACCGTATAGCGAAAACTCTCATCTCCATCGTATTGAACGAGAGCCCCGCGGAGAAATGTTCGAATGCGTGGAGCAGCGACAAAGTCAACTCCCGCTTCTACTTCGTGGGTGTTGGAGAGATTGAATCGTGAGAAGAACGAATTCCATGGAATACGGGGCGATCGAAACTGATACGACGCATTTACCATGACATCGTCTGAAATACCATATAGCGCCCGAATATCAGCCCGTTGGGATTGCTCCCCGAGAAGATCAAAATCATATCGTCCAAAGAGTTGGAGCGAGGAAAAAAGATACCGTGCATCGATGCCGAGGTATTGTTCACGCCGCAACTCAGGTTCAATATAGAATGGTGCAGGATTAAAAAGAGAATCAGCCCGAATGGCCCAATACTGGGCCCGCTCACGTGCTTTGTTTACATAGCTTACGCCTGTGCGTAGGTTTTCCATTGGCGTAACAAGAAATTGTCCACCAAATATGTAGTTGTTGGAAAGCGAACCCCAACCTTTCAGCGTGTAGTCACCCGGGGGCGGAACACCGCCGTACGCAACAAATGAAGCCCGATCTTCCGCAAAACGAAACGCGGTTTTCACTCCGTCGAGTGTGCCATTACCGACTCCGTGAAAATATGGCATTCGTCCGAACGAAAGATCAATCAAGTCGCCGATATTACTTTGACGTGCATAGAGATACTGCGTCCGAAAATCCGACTTCGCTGACGCATCAATGATCGTCGTCGCCCCCTGAAGATGACTAAATAGAGAGAAATTTCCTTCCGATAAGTCAATTTGAACCACCTGAAATCCACGCGTAAACGTCGTTGAGACACCAACCGAATCAAACTTCTCCCATGAATACATGGAGGTGCTCAACCGGCCATTGATTAATTGAGCTGAGACGGACGGGACAAGCAGCAGAATGAGCATTCCGACGGAGAGCATTCTGTTGGAAGACCCACCTCTGCCAATCCTCTGGAATTTGATTTGTTGGACGCGACCGCGATAAGTCATGAATACAACCCTGCAAAAACAGACCTAGTGAAGGGACACTACTTGAGTGTCAAGAGACATGCCATGAAGTACAAGAATAAAAATCAGAGAATCTTGTCAGAAAACGGTGCTTTTTGAGGGATGGTGAAATCAAGATTCCGATTTCTGAAAATCGGAACAGGCTTATTCCTAACCCTGCAAAGGGATACCCAGCTCCTCAAGTTTGCGGTAAAGCGACGAAAGACTTATTTGCAGTACGTCCGCGGCCTTTTCCTTGTTGTACTGGTGTAATTGTAAGACGCGGCCAATATACTGTCGCTCGAAATCGGCTGCTGCTTCCTTCAGAGTCCGGTTCGGGCTAAACGAAATTGACGACCCGTCGTAGTGATCAAATACCGGAGGGAGGTCCTTCTTCGTAATGAGGTTTCCGTCCGAGAAGATAATCGCCCGTTCGATCACATTCTCGAGCTCGCGCACTTCACCCTTCCACTGATGCGATGTCAGTGCTTTCATGACCTCGTTATCCACGCCCTCCACTTTCTTAGACATTTCCGCAGCATACTTCGAGACGAAGTGTTGCACAAGCAATGGAATATCGTCGGGTCGTTCGGAAAGAGGTGGAAGAGAAATATCAACGACATTCAGGCGATAGTAGAGATCTTCCCGATATCGTCCTTCTTCAATTTCCTTTGGAAGATTGCGATTCGTGGTGGCGATAATCCGCACATCTACGGGAATCGTTATCGATGTTCCCACCGGCGTGATTTCTTTCAACTCAATGGCACGCAGCAGTTTCACCTGCAGATTCAACGGAATCTCACTGACTTCATCAAGGAACAACGTCCCCTTGTCTGCCGACTTGAAATACCCAACTCGGTCGGATGTTGCTCCGGTAAACGATCCCCGTTTATGACCGAACAATTCACTTTCAAACAGGTTCTCTGGAATTGCTCCGCAGTTCACAGCCAGGAAGGCTTGATCCGCTCTCTTGCTGTTGTGATGGATCGCCCGCCCAACCAGTTCCTTCCCCGTTCCACTCTTCCCGGTAATTAATACGGTCCCATCGGTGGCAGCCACCTTCTTAATTGTGTCGAATACTTCCTGCATCGCAGGACTCTTTCCCACGATGTTCGTAAAATCAAAATGCCGTTGGACTTCGGTGCGCAGGAGCTTGTTTTCAACGGTGAGCTGCCGTTGCTTCATCAGTCGGCGGACTTTCACAAGCAACTCATCAAACTCGACAGGCTTCAGGATATAGTCGACTGCGCCTTTGCGTAATGCCGCGACAGCAGTCTCCACCGATCCATAGGCAGTGATGATGACCACGAGAGTCTCCGGGCAAAGTTGTGTTGCGTGCTCTAGGAGTTCAATCCCTTTCATCTCCGGCATTTCGAGATCCGTAAGGATAATGTCAAATTGCTCTTTCTTTAGAAGATTGAGAGCAACCTTTCCATTCTCCGCTTCCTGCACATGGAATCCCTCTTTCTTCAGAATAAAAGTAAGAGACTCTCGAATGATTTCTTCATCGTCAACAACAAGAATTGAATCAGCCATACGCTATTCCTTTGAAGGGACTGGAAGGGTAACAGCGAACGTCGTCCCCTTCCCTGGTGAACTGTGTACCGTAATATCTCCGCCAAAACTCTTCACGATTCCATAACTTACCCACAGTCCCATGCCTGTTCCCTCGCCGACCTTCTTCGTCGTGAAGAAGGGCTCAAAGATCTTATCGAGATTTTCCTCTGGAATCCCGGAGCCCGTGTCGCGCACCACGATAGTGATGTATTTGTCATCCGAAAAGACGATAGAAGTGATCGTTCCTTTCTTTCCATGCATTGCATCGACGGCATTGAGCAGGATATTGATAAACACCTGTGAGAGTTGATCTGGGACAAGAGAAACGATAGGAATATCTGTGGGAAGGGTTGATTTGAAAGTAATATCCTTTGCTTTCTTCGCAATCTTCACAATGTCGATGGCCTCTGACAACATCTTTACAACATCGGTCATTTGTACATTGTAATTAGACGGGCGTGAGAAGTCCACCAGATCACGTATGATCTTCGTGATCCTGCGGACCTGCGAGTCAACGAGTTTGAGCTTCTCTTTCGTGAAATCGTCGGAAGATGTTCTGGTAATGACCTGAACAATTGAAGAAATGGAGGCCAGCGGATTCCCGACTTCGTGTGCGATCCCTGCTGCAAGGGTACCCAGGCTCTCCATCTTCTGGGAATGCATCAGTTGTCGTTCCAACTCCTTCTGCTGGCTGATATCGCGATGGCTTCCCAGATAGCCGACAACCTTCCCATCGTTGTCGATAATTGGAGAAATCAACAGGTGGGTATACATCGGCTCGCCATCTTTGCGCCTGTTCTCGATTTCCCCTGTCCATACCTCACCTTTCCCTATTTTCTTCCATACTTCTTGCCAGAACGCTTTTCCATGCTTCCCGCTGGAAATCTTGTTGGGATTCAGGCCCAGCAATTCTTCACGTGTATACCCGGACGTTCGTTCAAACGCGGGATTCACGTAGATCATGCGTCCTTTTGCGTCTGTAATCTGAATGGGATTAACAGTGTAGTGGACGACGTTGGAGAAACGAAGAAGATCGAGCTCTTTCCTTTTCACCTCGGAAATATCCTGTGCCACGACGTAGAGGTACTCTCGATCAGGGCCGGCCATTTTTCTGATGTTAAGGTAGCCGAAGATCAGCTTCCCATCCGAGGAGCGGAATTGCACTTCCGCTCCATCCGAGGCGGTACGAGCTGACTTGAGCATTGCTTCCACCGGGCGGGGAGAATCCTCTGCAAGGAGGGAACGAAAGCTCAAATCCTGAGGGATGTCTGAGGGGAGTGAAAGTAGTTCCTGAGCCTTCTTATTGTAGGACAGTACATCCCCCTTCTCCGATAGGACAAAACACATGTCCGGGATAATATCGATAAGGAAATGAGCAACGGTTGCAGGAGAGTCCATAATGGCAGTCAACATAGGGATTTGGGGAGGGAAGTTCAATAACAAGATTCGCTGTCTTCGCGAAAGACCCCGGTGAAGATGTCAACGTGTGTTATTGTTTTGATTGACACGAAGGAGAATCAGAGACGAGATCGCACAGACCGGAAAATCGACAGCGTCCGAGCAAATTGCACAAGAAATCAGAGAGGGAAACTGTCTTTGCGATATCAAAAACCCAAAGGGAGATTGCTGTCTCGGAGATGTTTACAAAGTGGCCGTGAAAGCCGTGAATCAAAAACACGAGTCATAAGTTCAATAATCGGCACCGGTTTGAGAAACCTCCAAGAAACATCTTGACAAACGTCCCCACGATACCCTTACATTGATACGGAATCACGACAACGAAGGCCTAGAAATCCCTGTGATCGAGGAACGGACTGGAAAGAGAGAAGTACTGAAGCACATTCACAATATTACGGGGCAGCTTGCCTGAATTGAAAGGATTCCCAAGGACGGGCGATCAATAGGGGATGTCTATACCCAAATGAAAGCCGCGGAGCGTTTACAATTCTTGAGGAGGGAGTTTTCCACCCTCGATGTGAAAGAACTTTTCGATGAGCTATCCTGGTTGCAAGATTCGCTGAACACTACATCATGAGGAGGTCACTATGAACAAAAAAAATCACTCTCTTGATCGGTATCGGACTGGTGGCCCTGAGCGCCCTGGCTTTTTCCGGCACGACAGTCGGCTCAAACGATTGCCCATTGCGAGGAACGCCTGCCTGTCCGGAATATCCATCCTGCTGCCAGTAGAGTGCGAACGCAACAGGCTCGTCCTAACCGGGCGAGCCTACGAAAAAAAACAAGTTTGCGGCAAATCTAGCCTTCGACCTGCTCCTTTTTCTTTGGCGCGTAGATGTGCGTTGAGTATCCGTAAAATGCCTCTGCCGCTTCCATCATTGTTTCGGAAAGCGTCGGATGAGGATGGATACTTTCCGCAAGGTCCTCAGCAGTCGCTCCCATCTCGATCGCAAGGACTCCTTCGCTAATCAAATCACCAGCACCGGCCCCGACGATGCCCACGCCGAGCACTCTCTCGGTCACCGGGTCAATCACGAGCTTGGTCATCCCATCCGTCCGATCAAAGCTGAGCGCGCGACCGGAAGCAGACCATGGAAACCGAACGATCTCCACGGGAAGCTCCCGTTCTTTCGCCTCAGCTTCGGTAATGCCGCACCAGGCAACTTCGGGATCGGTAAAGACAACGGCAGGAACAATAATGCTATCGAAGGAATTCGTCTCACCGGTAATAACATCAACCGCAATGCGCGCTTCCCGTGCAGCTTTGTGCGCCAACAAGGCACCCCCCACCACGTCTCCAACCGCATAGATCACAGGATCGTCCGTTTGTTGTTGAGGGTTGACCACGATAAAACCATTGTCGTTCTTTCGAACTTTTGTGTTCTCCAGTCCAAGATCATTTGTCAGTGGAGTACGCCCAACCGAAACGAGGACCCGGTCGAATAACTCCTCCTTTTCCTTCCCTTTCACTTCCATCGTGACTTTGATATGTTTGCCGCTCGTTGCCATCTTCCCAACCTTCGTGCCCAACCGGATCTCCGCAAAGAGTTTCTCCGCCCGCCGCTTCACCGGGCGCACCAGGTCTGCATCTGCCCCCAGAAGTAATGAATCCAATGCTTCGACCATGGTGATCTTGCTGCCGAGAATTGCGTAGACTGTCCCGAGTTCCATTCCAATGTACCCACCGCCGACAACGAGGAGGTTCGCAGGGATCTCCTCTATCTCCAGCGCTTCATCCGAGGTCATGATGCGTTTGTTTCCCAGATCGAACGCTTTCGGTAGGGCCGGCTTGCTCCCAACGGCAACGATCGCCTTGTTGAAGTGAACAAACTTCTGACCATCGCTCGTTTCTACCCGTAACGTTGTTGAATCCTCGAAGTAACCGCGGCCGCGAATGACCTCTACTTTTCGGTTCTTTGCAAGACCGGCCAAGCCATCAGCAAGTTTCTGAACGATGGTTTCTTTCCACGCCCTCATCTCATCCAGGTTTATC
This sequence comes from Ignavibacteria bacterium, assembly GCA_003251275.1. Lineage (GTDB taxonomy): Bacteria > Bacteroidota > Ignavibacteria > UBA10030 > UBA6906 > SZUA-287. Next base: position 15,226 of record QKGJ01000386.1, on the reverse strand, counting down.
GATGGTTTCCCGAACGTAATGCCGCGTGCGGAAGAGTCATCTGCTTCTTTCAAGAGTTTCGTGGCGTGGAGGAATGCCTTGGAAGGAATGCATCCCCGGTTCATGCATACCCCGCCAAGTCGATCGTCCTGCTCCACGAGGACAACTTTTTTTCCTTTGTCTGCCGCGTAGAATGCCGCAGAGTAACCGCCAACACCTCCTCCAAGAACAACGATTTCTGTTTCAATGGGTCTCATTTTTTCCCTTTCTTCGCTGGCTTCTTTTTTGACCCGCGTCCAGCGAGAGCCAGTTCTTTTTCATCGAATGATTCAATCGCCTGCACGAGCGTCGTAATAAAACGCGCAGCATCTGCACCATCAATAATGCGGTGATCGTACGAAAGGCCAAGTGGCAGAATCACCCGCTGTTCAATTTTTTTATTTCGGACAACGGCCCTTAGTGCTCCGCGACCCAGGCCAAGAATCGCAACTTCCGGTTTGTTGACAATTGGAGTAAAGTGTGCCCCGCCAATCCCCCCCTGATTCGAAATGGTAAACGTGCCTCCCTGCATCTCATCGATCGCAATCTTGCGATCGCGGGCACGGCCCGCAAGATCTTCCAGCTCAAGAGAAATATCGAGAACACTCTTCTTGTCCGCATCACGCAGCACCGGCACGAGAAGCCCTTGCTCCGTGTCCACAGCAATTCCGATGTGGTAATAATCCTTGTAGATGATTTCGCCGGAACCCTCATCAAGACTTGCGTTAAACATTTGATGTTGTTGGAGAGAGCGAACGAGTGCTTTGATGATCAGAGGCGTGAGGGTCAGCCGCCCTCCTTTTTTTTCATACGCAGCGCTGTGTGCTTTCCGAAGAGCCAACAGGTCGGTAATGTCTGCGTCTTCAAATTGCGTCACGTGGGGAACGACGTTCCAGGAAGAAGACATTCTCTGCGCGATAGTTTTGCGGATGGAGGTAATTTTTTTCCGACGGACGGATCCCCATTTTGAGAAATCAACATGATCAGGAGGAGACACAGTCGCAACCGACGAAGTCGGCGGGGGGGGGGCCAATGCACCCTTCTGTAACTCAGCCAGATATTGCCGGACATCCGCCAACACAATCCTACCGCCCCGCTCGCTTCCCCGCACACGTGTCAGATCGATCCCCAATTCACGAGCAATTTTTCGCAGCGACGGGGCTGCCGCAAGGGGAATACCTTCAATCTGGGGGACGGGAGATCTTGAGGGCTGTTCTTTCCCCCGTTGAGCGGACATTGTGGGCTGGGGAACCTCTTGCGTAGGCGGCTGTGAGGATGCAATCTCTTGTTTGCCGCCATCGGCTTTCAGCGTAAGAATGAGGTCACCCACCTTGATTTCGTCACCCTCTTTCACACTGATCTTCGCGACTGTACCCGCTTCAGGCACCGGAATCGCCGCAACAGCCTTATCACTCTCCAGTTCGAGAATGGTCTGATCCTTTCGTACCTTCTCCCCTTCCTTGACAAGGATTCCGGCGACAACACCTGAGTTTGCACCTTCACCCAAACGGGGAAGTCTGATTTCCATTGAGTTCCTCCTTAATCAGCGTTCAAAACAGATTAGACAATATACGGAAACACTTTCTCGGGATTAACGTCCAGAGTCTTAATCGCTTTTTCCACGGAGTGCATTGTGATTGCACCCTGCTCCGCCAAGGCATAGAGCGAAGCGATCGCGGTCATCTCCGCATCAATCTCAAAAAACCTGCGAAGATTTTCTCGCGTATCGCTCCGGCCAAATCCGTCCGTGCCGAGGGTGGTGAGCCCGCCGGGAACCCAGGGTGCAATTTGGTCGGGCACGATCTTCATGAAATCAGAAACAGCGATGAATGGTCCTTTTTCCTTTGCGAGAACCTCTTCGAGATACGATTTCCGCCGAGGCCTCGCGGGGTGGAGCATATTCCAGCGTTTTACTTTCAGAGCATCGTTCCGCAGCTGTTTGTAGCTTGGCGCGCTCCAGACATCAGCGGAGACGTCAAACTGGTCCGCGAGAATCTTCTGCGCACGCAGCGCCTCGTTGATGATGGAGCCGCTTCCAAAGATCTGCACTTTATGTTTTTTCTTTATGCCTTTGTTGAATTTATAAAGGCCTTTGAGAATCCCTTCCTCCGCACCCTCTGGCATTGGAGGCATATTGTAATTCTGGTTATGAAGAGTAAGGTAGTAGAAAATCTCCTCTCCTTCCTTATACATCCGTTTCAGGCCATCACGGATGATCACGGCAATTTCAAACGCAAATGCCGGGTCATACGATCGCAACGTTGGAATCGTACTTGCGAGAACATGGCTGTGGCCATCTTCATGCTGAAGCCCTTCCCCGTTTAACGTTGTTCTGCCCGCGGTTGCCCCAAGCAGAAAGCCCTTCGCCTTGAGATCTGCCGCCGCCCAAACAAGATCCCCAACTCGCTGAAAACCAAACATCGAATAGTAGGTATAGAACGGAATCATATTCTCTTTGTGCACCGAATAGGAAGTACCGGCCGCGATAAAGGAAGACATCGCACCGGCTTCGTTTATTCCTTCTTCAAGAATCTGACCGTCGCTTACCTCGTTGTAAAAGAGCAGAGTCTTCTTGTCCACTGGCTCATACAACTGTCCCTTGGGAGAATAGATGCCAATCTCGCGGAAGAGCGGATCCATGCCGAACGTGCGTGCCTCATCCGGAATGATGGGAACAATGCGTCTGCCGATTCCTTTGTGACGAAGAAGATTGCCGAGCAAGCGGACAAACGCCATGGTTGTAGAAACTTCGAAGCGTTCCGATCCTTTATGGAACTCTGCAAAAAACTTCTGATCCGGTACCTCGAGTGATGGTGCCGTCTGATTTCTTTTCGGCAGGAAGCCGCCCAGTTTTTTTCTTCGCTCCAGAAGATACCGTGTTTCCGGACTGTCGGGCGCCGGACGATAAAACGGAGCATCAGCTATTTCTTCGTCGCTGATCGGAACCTGAAACCTTTCCCTGAATTCCCGCAACTCCTTTTCATTCAGCTTCTTTTGCTGATGGGTTACATTCCGACCTTCTCCCGCTTCACCAAGCCCATAGCCCTTTACGGTTTTTGCCAAAATCACTGTCGGAGAGCCCGTGTGCTCGATTGCTGATTTGTATGCAGCGTAGACTTTTTTCGGGTCATGACCGCCGCGAAGGAGTTTCGTTATTTGCTCATCGGAGAGATGATTAACGAGCTCGAGGAGTTCAGGATATTTTCCAAAAAAATGTTTACGCGTGTAGCTGCCATGTTCGACAGAGTACTTTTGGTAATCCCCATCCACGGCTTCTTCCATGCGCTTCAAAAGAAGACCGGACTTGTCCGATTTCAACAGTGGATCCCAATCTGATCCCCAGATCACTTTGATGACGTTCCAGCCCGCCCCGCGGAAAGAGGATTCGAGTTCCTGGATAATCTTCCCATTCCCCCGCACCGGTCCATCCAGACGCTGAAGATTGCAGTTCACCACCCAGATGAGATTGTCCAAGTTCTCACGTGAAGCAAGCGAGAGCGCGCCAAGCGTCTCTGGTTCATCTGTTTCGCCGTCGCCAACGTAGCAAAATACCCTTGGGACATCGCCCTTGATAAAACCGCGCGCTTTCAAATAGCGGTTGAAGCGGGCCTGGTAGATAGACATGATCGGGGCAAGACCCATTGAGACAGTGGGAAACTGCCAGTAATCCGGCATCAGATAAGGGTGCGGATACGACGAAAGTCCGCCTCCTTCTGCAAGCTCCTGCCGGAAACTGTGAAGATGCTTGGCGTCGAATCTCCCTTCCAGATAACCCCGGGCGTAGATTCCCGGTGAGGCATGGCCCTGGAAAAATATCTGGTCGGCCGGCGCCTCCCCGTCTCCCCCCCGGAAGAAATGGTTGAATCCGACTTCATAGAGCGTCGCGCAAGAAGCATAGGTTGATATGTGCCCGCCAAGACTCCCATGCAATCGATTAGCCTTCACCACCATCGCCATAGCGTTCCAGCGAATGTAGCTCTTGATGCGCCGCTCGATGTCCCGTACACCAGGATACTCCGGCTCTTCTTCGACAGGGATGGTATTGAGGTAAGGGGTATGAAGGGATGAAGATTTCGATCCGGACTTGTTCAGCCGGAGGGCAACCTTGTTCAGAAGTGTGGGAATCTGTTCCGGTCCGGCAATGGAAAGGTACGACTCAAGAACACCTTCCAGGGAATGAAGAATCTTTGATGTATCATCGAGAGGCTCGCGACGGCCATTCGTATCTTGCGCCACGTGCTCATCTTGTGTATCTTCGTTTTTCACGTATCACTCTCTCTTCCTTTGATTTCATTACTCCAGGCCTGAATACTTGAAGCTTCTCGACCTGACACTTACCACACCACAACTGAATCTTGCCTGCGACGAAGCCATCTTGGATCTGTGTGAGAGCGGCTTCGAAGAAGAGATCCTTCGATTCTGGGAGCCCACAGAATACTTTGTGGTACTGGGCTACACGAACAAATTGCTCGAAAACATCAACGCCGCTACGTGTTCATCATTGCAGATCCCTGTTCTTCGGCGTTGCTCCGGAGGTGGTACGGTAGTGCAGGGTCCAGGGTGCTTCAATTATACTCTGGTTCTTGACAGTCTTCAAAACCCAGAGTTGACTTCGATTGGATCCACTACCAATTTTGTCCTCAGTCGCCACCGCGAGGTTATCGAACAAATAGCTCAGGAGCCTGTTTTGTTATCCGGTATTTCAGACCTTACAATACGAAACTTGAAATTCTCTGGCAACGCCCAGAGACGAAAGAAACGATTCATCCTCTTCCACGGAACCTTCTTGATTGGGATGGATATTGCACTTATCGAGAAGGTACTACTTCATCCCACTGAAGAGCCTGAATATCGGGGTGGTCGCTCGCATGAATCATTTCTCATCAATCTGCAATGCTCCTCCTCATCTCTCCGGTCGGCACTGAGACGTGTGTGGTCAGCGAAGGAAAAACTTTCTTCGCTCCCCTGCGGGTCAATTGAGAAGCTCGCCAGTGGACGGTACTCCGACCAGGATTGGATTGCGCGAAGATAGAATCTTCATACAAAACGAAGATCATCGACAGATCGCACCACACTTCCGGTGTAGAGGAACGAAACCTGGCGGAGCGTCATCGCCTGGTCGAACTCTGTAATCGCGGAGACCCCATCCGCAGGGATGGTGATGTCGAACCAGCGAAGTCCCGCCGATGCTGCTGTATGAAGAACGCAAATCGATGACACCGTTCCGGTGATAACCAGATGCTCGGCATGCCAGACGTTTGTAAGGAAATGTTCCAACCATGTTCCGTAAAAACCATCGTATCGATTCTTCTGACACACCAGATCATCTCTTTGTGGTGCAAGTTCTTCGATGATCTGCCACCCCCAGGAGTCGTTACGGCAATGCTCAGGCCAGATCGTCCACTCTCTGTCTCCTTCGAAGTGTGTGTCCTGCGTATAGACGACCGGCATCCCGGCGGAGCGAGCAGCGGAACTTAACCTCTGAATATTCTTGATTGTTGCCTGGGCTGAGTCCACAACAAGGGTACCGCCTGGCTTGACAAAATCGTTCTGCATGTCAACGATAATGAGTGCAGATTTCTTTGCAGGCAAGGAAACATTCTTCTTGTAAGGTATCTCTGGAACCTCAACGGTCGTTCCAGGAACAAACGGAACGCTCATGATAGTTTCGCACCTTTTGCTTTGACCGTTTGGATAAGGCCTTGCTTCAGTTCAAACAATTTTTGTGAGATCGAAATGTGATAAATATGAGGGTTGATGAGTCGCTTTACTCCTGCATCCAGGTGTTCGATATCCTGTCTTCGGATCTCGCGCATCGCTTCCAGGGGAGGATTACCCAGTACATTCACTCCTTCCACGAACACATGTCGGAGAAGTGGCTCAACGCGAGAGATTCTGGAAGAAGCAATCGTTCTTGACGAGCCTACGTCCATAACGTGATGGAGGATGAGATCGGAGCCCGGCTCCAAATGCTCCTCGCGAAGGCTCACAAGATCCGCAACAGCCTTTTCGCGACGGTCGTAAATCCTCCACACTTGTTTGTTTCCCGGTGTCGGGATTTTTGTCTGCGATTCCGAGATCTTAATCGCCGGAGTCCACGCCCCTTTGTCCCACACAGAAACGAGTTTGTACACTCCGCCTAGGGCAGAATCGCCAGCAGAAGTAATCAGCCGAGTGCCAACGCCGTATGCAAGCCGGTGAATGAGTTCATTTGGATCCACTCCGTGCTGTGGTCCCTCTTCGCTTATTTGGGCAATAATCTGGAGGATCGTGAGTTCATCAAGATCGTTGGAGAGGGCGATCACTACTTCTGGAAAACCAGCGGCGTTCAACATCTTGGCTGCTTGAATGCTCAAATACGCAAGGTCTCCGGAATCGAGGCGGATGCCAACTGGTCGGTGGCCCTTTTCTCTGAGGCGTTCGAAAACGCGTATCGCGTTCGGCACCCCGCTCTCCAGAGTATTAATAGTATCAACGAGGAGGAGGCAATCATCGGGATAGACATCAGCGTAAGCCTGAAATGCATCCAGTTCGGACATACCCAAAGTGAGAAACACCTGCACCATACTGTGTGCGTGGGTGCCCTGTGGAGGAATCCCAAGCACATGGGAGATGCCGACGTTTGAAGTATAGTCTGCCCCTCCAATCAGTGCAGCTCGTGCGCCTGCAAGCACTCCTCGTTCGTGACCCCGCCTCATCCCGAATTCGAGAAACATCTGTCCGCGCCCAACCTCACGAATGCGAGCCGCTTTTGTGGCAATGAGGGTTTGATAGTTGAGATGATTCAGTAACGATGTCTCTAGAAGTTGAGCGGACGCAAGCGGACCCTCGACGATCGTCAACGGTTCGTGGGGATGAACAACCCGTCCTTCCGCTATGGATCGAAGCGAAATGCGATCAAAATTTCCTCCCTCTCGCAGCCATGCGAGAAAATCCTTGTCGAATACTTCCTTCCCTTCCCTCCCTTTTTGTTTCTCAAGGTATGCCAGCTCTTTGTCCGTGCACCGTGACGTCTGCATCCACTCGACGAGCCATTCCATTCCTGCAAAAACACAAAAGCCCGCCTGGTGCGTACCGTAGTTTGGATACTCCCGGAAGAAGTAATCAAACTGAACTTTTCGTTCATGCAGGCCCATGCGAAAGTAGAGCTGGGCCATTGTAAACTGGTAATGATCGGTAAAGAGCAATCCCTCAGCGAGACGCTTGTGTGACTCATTCATAGAACGTTCTCGGTATCAAAATCTGTTGGTACAAGGTACGCTTACTTGATATGGTAAAAAAGGTGTCCTCGAAAGGCAAGGTGATCGAAATTTGAGGAAATCCCCTTTTTTGCCTATCTTCTTTTCGCCTGTTAAACCCTCACGTTTTCCAACCGGAGTTTCAATCAAATGACCGAACTACAGATAACAATGCTGATCCATCTTATAGGACTCGGCATGCTTTTCACCATGCTTCTCAGCGGGATTATTTTCACCGCCCAATATGCCAAAGCACCGGACTACAAATCGAAAGCAACGATCCTCAAAGCGATGCGGCCAATCGGGCTTCTTTCCCCACTCGCAATAGTCGTCATGCTGGCGAGTGGGCTCGGAAACTGGCATTCCATGGGATGGTTCCAGGAAGGATGGCTGCACATCAAAATCACCCTTTTTTTCGCCGCGGCAATACTCGGGACAATTTTCGGAATCCGGGCAAAAAAGCGAGGCGGAATTATCATGAAGCTTGCCGATGGGAGCGCACCCGAAGGAGCTGCTGATCAGGTAGCAGCCATCGACAGGCAATTCAGGATATTCTACATCGTTCAATCAATACTCCTCTTCTCAATTCTATTCCTCTCCGTTGTGAAACCAGGTCGAGGATTTTGAGTGTGAGAGAATACAAGTTATATCTGAACGGAAAGTTCATTGACGCAGAGGGACGCAAGTTATTTTCCGGCATCAATCCACATAATCAGGAAGTCATCGCATCATTCGCGCAGGGATCGGCGGGTGATGTCAGCAAAGCAGTGACCGCGGCGAGAAATGCCTTTGACAACGGCCCATGGCCGACAATGTCGAGGGAGGATCGTTCGGCGCTCGTCAAAGCAATTTCCGACAGGATCAACGAGAACTCAAAAATGTTGGTCGAACTGGAGGTTTTGGATTCCGGCTCGACAATTCGAAAAGCCAAGGAAGATGTATACCTCAGCGCGCGCAACCTTGCACAATTCGCGAAGCTTGGCCTCCAGGATCTGAATGACCCCTTGGACGGGGCATCGCGTGCAGGTTTTAGTCGAAACCTTCTTCTACGCGAACCGATCGGTGTTGTTGGAGCCATCATCCCTTTTAATTTTCCTTTGAAGATGGCAATCTGGAAGCTCGGACCGGCGCTCCTTGCGGGGAACACCGTTGTTTTGAAACCGTCCGAGGACACTTCTGTAACGGCAATGGAGCTCGCAAACATGATTGACGCCGTGGGACTCCCACCAGGTGTTGTCAACATTATTACAGGGTACGGACACGAAGCGGGCGCCGCGCTTGCAAATCACCCTCTAGTGGACAAGGTAGCGTTTACCGGTTCCACCGCAACCGGACAAAGCATAATGCAGGCAGCCGCCGGAACCTTGAAAAAACTTACTCTCGAATGCGGTGGCAAATCCGCGAACATCGTTTTGGAGGATGCCGATATGCCCATGGCAGTCGACGGCGCCTTGTACGCCATCTTTTACCATCAGGGCCAATGCTGTGAGGCAGGTTCAAGGCTTCTGCTGCCGGAATCAAGGGCGGATGAATTTGTTGACCAACTGATTCAGAAGGCACAACGGATGAAGGTTGGCGACCCGATGAACACTGCTACGGATATCGGACCGGTTGTTTCAAAAAAACAACACGACAGGGTAATGAGTTTCATCGAGAAGGGAAAAAAAGAAGGTGCAACCCTTCGTACCGGGGGGAAGAAGCCGTCCTCTGAAGAATGCGCAAATGGTTACTACATCGAACCAACAATCTTCGACCATGTGGATAATACATCGACAATTGCACAGGAAGAGATCTTCGGGCCGGTGCTTTCCGTCATAAGATATAAGACCATCGAGGACGCTGTCCGTCTTGCCAACGAATCATCGTACGGACTTGCCGGAGGTGTGTGGTCGAAAGATGCGGAGAAGGCAATGTCCGTAGCTCGGAAACTACGCGCGGGCACCGTGTGGATCAACGAATGGCATTTGCTCAATGAGCGCGCGCCGTTCGGCGGATATAAGCAAAGCGGTATTGGAAGAGAGTTCGGATTGGATGGACTGAAAGAATACACAGAATCAAAACACGTGCATATTGATGAAATCGGATCACGCGAAAAGAAAGCGTGGTATGACACTGTCGTTCCGAAATAATAGCAACAGTCACATTGTTCTACTTACACGGAGGAAAATCACCATGCGTATCTACGTCAGAATTGCGGCAGTTGCTGCGGCCGGCCTCCTGATTGCTGGTTGTCAACAGGAAAAGAAAACTGAGGTCGTTCCCGTTGGGGAAATGGCTGAGTATAAGGATCCGCTGTATGGGTTCAGCATTAAATATCCAGCTGAATGGCTGAGCAGTCCGGAAGCCGGGCATGCCAGGTTTTTCAGCGCGCAGGAGGTTGACAAAAAGTTTCTCGACCCACTCGGGGCATATCCGAACGGCGCAGTCATCGAGGTCGAAGTGACCCGAACACCAACCGCCGACGACGAAGCTTCACGGTTACTCGGCGAAATGAAGACACAGGGTTATCAGATCATTTCGAATGAAAAGAAAACCATTGCAGAAAAGCAGGCAAGTGTTGTTAACTACAAAGCACGTTTCAGTACTTCGGTGGAGTTGAGCGGGATGCGAATACTGCTGCCGCTGGATTCAGCGCTATACGACATGCACTTCGCCGGATTTGCTGATGTGGCGGACGCGAACAAACTCATTTTTGATGCATCACTCCAATCATTCAAACTCCCTAAACCTATCGTCAAAGGCCGTGACGAGACCCTTCCCTCGGAGAGTTTTGCGTCCTATGATGCAAAGCTCTTTACATTCGAATACCCTGAGAACTTTGATTTCCGGAGTCTGCCAAAGGGGAAAAACGAAATGGTGCTCGGCCTTCATGGGAAAAGGTTAGACTGCAATATTCAGTTCGACGTGTTCAGTGCACAAAACTTGACCGTCGACAAAGTATTCGACCAAAACAAGGGGAAGTATAAGGGCGCATCGAGCGCAAAGACCTTGATCGGAGGGAAGGAGGCTCGCTACCTTACGTATTCTGCAACCAAAGACGTCGAGCGGCGCGTTTACTTCGTTGTGAAAGATAACAGGGTTTACAGAATCACGCTGGATTACTACAAACCCCAACGACAAGAATACCTTGCTGCCTATGACAAGGTGCTCGGGTCAATCAAGCTAAAGTAGTAAGAACTATCTTCTCGATAAGCCGAATGGCGGGTTTAAGGACCCGCCATTTTTTTGTTTGCAGCAAATCTCGTGTTCTTGCTTCTGCCAATGTCAACACGTACATTGCTTTCCACACCTGCTCTTCTCTTATATTGTGCATCTCAATCGGATATAATAATGGATATTCAAGGCAAGACTGTTCTCGTACTCGGTGGATGGGGCCTCGTTGGCTCCGCCGTCTGTCGGAAGTTTATGGAGGAAAAGCCAAAATGCATCATTGTTACATCCCTCACGAAACACGAGTCTCTTGAAGCGGTCAAGACCCTTGAAAAAGAATTTCCGCAAGCTGGTAGAGATTTCTTCATTCCCTGGTGGGGGAATATTTTTGTCAGAAACGCATTCAAGGACATGCCCCGCGAAAAGATATTGGGCAACCCTAGAAACAGACAAATGTTCCTCGATGATTTCATTGACGACCTTAGCGATGAGGTCCTGAAGCGCTCCAGTCTCTACATTCTCATGCAGAAGTATCGCCCCCACGTGGTGGTTGACTGCATCAATTCGGCCACCGCTATTGCCTATCAGGATATTTTCCAGGTATCATTACAAACCCGAAATGCCCTGCGCCAGGCACGCTCACGGAAAAAGGACAAGGCTCAGCTTGATGACTTAGTGGAATCGACAGAACGTCTCCTCTGCACGCTCTATGTACCTCAACTCATCCGCCACGTGCAGTTGATGTATAAATCCATGAACCTCGCGGGAACAAAAATCTATGTAAAGATCGGCACCAGTGGCACCGGCGGGATGGGACTCAATATCCCTTATACGCATAGTGAGGAACGCCCGTCTCGCGTTCTCCTTTCAAAGTCAGCAGTTGCCGGTGCCCAGACATTGCTCCTGTTTCTCATGGGGAGAACTCCGGATGCACCTATCACGAAAGAGATCAAGCCGGCCGCAGCGATTGCCTGGAAGCGAATCGAGTTTGGAGAAGTACGAAAGCGCGGAAAACCAATTGATCTTGTCGACTGCCCTCCGGATCGCGCAATCAAGTTGACCAGGAAGCTTCAACTGACACTGAAGGGAACAGCGAAACAAACGGGAGAAACGCTGCAATCCGTGTTCATCGATACGGGTGAGAACGGATCGTTTTCCCGGGGAGAGTTCGAGACAATCTCGACACCGGGTCAGATGGAGTTCGTTACTCCCGAGGAAATAGCGGAGAGCACCGTTTTTGAAATTCGAGCAGGCAACACCGGGCATGACATCATCAACGCATTGGATAATGCCACTCTTGCACCTACATACCGCGCGGGATTCATGTGCACTTCTGCGCTCACGACAATGGCCAAACTCGAAGAGCGATACAATGTGGATAGCGTTGCCTTTGAAATGCTCGGACCGCCACGCCTTTCAAAGCTTCTGTACGAAGCGTATTTGCTCAAGCTGTGTTTTACGAATATGAGAACCGTGGTCCGCACGAATGAGCAGGAACTCACCAAGGCTCTCCATCAGTGTGTTCAGGAAAACTCTCACATTCGCTCTCAGATCATTTCCATCGGAATTCCAATTCTTCTCCCGGACGGAAAGTCCTTGCTGCGAGCAGACACTATCAAAATACCGCCGTTCCGTGGCTCGAATGAACTACCCTTGAATGCCAAGAGCATAAACACCTGGGCCCATGATGGCTGGGTGGACTTGCGCCCGAAGAATATGAAACTCTGGCGTGAGCGAATGAAAGCGGTGATAGAGATGGTTGAGTCCCTTCCAGATGACGAGACAAGTTCGTTCACTATGCACAATAGAGACTACTGGAAACAGCTCCGAGAGATTGACCCCGGCAAGATTTGTAGTTGGATCTTCAGCTATGAAGAAATGGGTAAAAGAATGAAAGCGTGAAAATCATTCCCGCGAGTCCACGGGGATGAAAATTAATTGCGAATATGCCTTTGCTCTTCTCCCGTCTCTCTGGACAATCTCCTCTTTAATCGCTACACTTCATCAGTGATCGCAAGCTTTATCCCCACATGATCCGGACAGGCGTGAGCCTGACCACCAACGTCTGCGATGTTCGAATATTTTTTCTTGACCGTGTCATCGTCGTGCACTATTTTCGACGAGTGAGTGCTTCTTGTGCGTGAATTCCGAGGGGTGAAACAGGCATAGGTTATCAGAAAGAAGAGTTCTCCATCTATCACGGATACTCCCCAACAATTGGCAACCTGATATTGGCATCTCTATGAAGCTACCTCCGTTTACCGTCCACCGCATGTTTGGATGGCAATGATGACCCCGACGCGCATACTCATCCTGGAGGATATTGCCACCGATGCCGAACTCGCTGTACGGGAACTGCATAAGGCGGGAATGGACTGTACAACGGTCCGCGTCGAGAAGCTCGATGAGTTCATTGATGCGCTCACGTCATTTCATCCCGATGTTATCATCGCGGATTACTCTCTGCCGACATTAAATGCCCTTGATGCATTGCGTGCGATGAAGAGACACCACTTCGCGCTTCCCTTCATTCTTTGTACGGGGACGCAGTCAGAAGAGGTGGCGGTTCGCTGCATGAAGGAGGGCGCAGTGGATTACATTCTCAAGACCAGCCTCAGAAGACTCCCGACTGCGGTGGACAACGCGATTGCAAAACGAACCGCGGAAAAAGAAACGGAAGCGGCGCGTGCTGCTCTCCAGCGAAGTGAAGAGCAACACAGACTCATCGCAGAACATACCCACGACCTGATCGGGCTTTACGATCGCGATCTCCGAATTCATTTCGTCAGTCCCTCCGTCCGAGAGTTGCTTGGATACGACCCAAAACAGCTCGCTGGCAATTCTCTGTTGGACTATGTCCACGGGAAAGATCGAGCAAAGGTAAAAAATATTCTTCAGCAATCGCTCATCCTCAAGGATGTTCGACCCATCGAGTTCAAGATCAAGCACCAGAATGGGGAGTGGAAAAAGTTTGAGTCTGCCGGAAGTTGGATTTACAATGCGGAAGGAGTCCCGGAAAACCTCGTCATCATCTCACGCGATATGACGGAGCGGCGTAATCTCGAAGCGCAACTTCGTCAGGCTCAAAAAATGGAGGGACTGGGCACACTTGCCGGTGGGATTGCGCATGACTTCAACAACCTTCTCGGAATAATTCTCGGACATTCCTATCTCCTCCGGCAGCTTGATACCGAGGGTACTCTCAAACGTCATATCGATGCTATTGGGACCACCGTCGAACGGGGCTCCAATCTGGTTCGACAGCTTCTCGCATTTGCACGGAAATCCGAAACAAAATTCTCTCCGGTGAACCTTAACTCGGTTGTCGAAGACTTAACGCGAATCCTCGGGGAAACATTCCCCACGAACATTCAGATAACGACGCACCTGGCGGCAAAGCCTGAAAAAATTGTTGCTGACGCGAACCAGCTGCATCAAGCACTCCTGAACCTCTGTGTCAATGCCCGCGACGCGATGTCCGAAGGGGGAACGCTGACGATCCGGACACGAACTGTTCAACGAGTCCCCCTTGAATCGAAACAACATGTGGAAAACACGCGCCCGTATCTCTGCCTCAGCGTGCAGGATACCGGCGAGGGAATGAATGAGACCACTAAGGCCCGGATCTTCGAGCCATTCTTTACCACCAAGGAACATGGAAAAGGCACAGGCCTTGGTCTTTCGACGGTCTACGGTATCATTAACAATCACGGCGGGACTATCGAGGTCGAAAGCGAACCTAACAGAGGGACAACTTTCTCCCTCTACTTTCCTCTAATTGTTTCATCACCGCAGGCCGGAGCAGTCGCATTGGACAAGGACTCATTGGTGCGCGGAAACAACGAAACCATCCTGGTTGTCGAAGACGAGGTTATGCTTCTGGACCTCGCAAGCTCCATCCTCCAGTCACACGGATATCGTGTCTTGCGGGCGGAGAACGGGTTGGACGCAGTGCGGATGTACCAAACTTATGCCGGTGAGGTTTCTGTCGTGCTCAGTGATATGGGGCTCCCGGGACTTGGCGGCATGCAAGCTTTTGAGCAAATGAAGATGGTCAACCCAAACGTGGTTGCGGTTTTTGCCACCGGGTATCTTGACGACGTTGCAAAAGAATCACTCGCGCAGGCCGGTGTGGTCGGCTTCTTGCAGAAACCGTATCTGCCGAACGAAATTCTGGCCGCTGTTCATAACGCAGTACAAGTCGCAAGGACACACACCATCAATGAGTGACGATCACCAACCAGAAATCGTACTCCCGGAACAACTTCGTATCCTTATTCTCGAAGACAACGGGGATGATGCTGCGCTGGTCATTCGTCAGCAGGCTGAAGCCGGCAGTCGAACGCGCACTGAAAGAGGTTGAACAGAGACGGGAACAAGGACGATATCAGGAGAAACTGCAGGAATCGCACAAACAACCCCGCGCCCTTACCGCACACTGCAGAGCATCCGTGAAGAAGAACGAACGCGGATCGCGCGTGAACTGCATGATGAACTTGGTCAGGCCCTGACCGTCTTGAAAATGGATCTCTCGTGGCTTCTCAAGAAATTGCCGGAAATCCAGCCAACGCTTCTTGACAAGATCAAGTCGATGTCCTCCGTAATCGACAATACGATCCTTTCCATGAAAAAAATTGCCACCGAGCTTCGACCGGGCGTTCTCGACGATCTCGGTCTACTGATTGTCGTCCGGTCGAATGCTATCGTAAAGCCGGATCAATGCTTGAATTGCATCCTGACTTCCCCTTTGCGCAGCAGCCCGATACAAACGCGCAGCAAGAGCGGTATTTCGTCCAACCCCTTTTCCTTCTTCGTAGCAG
>QKGJ01000252.1 GCA_003251275.1 Ignavibacteria bacterium | reverse complement strand
AGTCCGGCAATTTTCATCAACTTCGCGAACGCCTGGCTCACCTTTCGGTATCGAGCGTCATACGCACCGGCGCATCCAACCCAGAACAATACATCGGCATCCGGATTATCCGCCAGGCATGGAATCTCCAATCCTTCCGCCCAATCTGCGCGCGCGGAGTGCCCGAATCCCCATGGAGTAAAGTTGCGCTCCAGGTTGGAGAATGTCGTTTTCAGTTCCTCCGGAAAGCGTGACTCATTCAGTACCAGTCCGCGGCGGAGGTCGACTATCGTGTCGACATGCTCGATCATGACGGGGCATTCCTGCACACATGCCATGCATGTGGTGCATGCCCAGAGTTCCTGCTCGGTTATGAAATTATCGAGAAGCTGATGACCGAGGACTTCCTCTGAACCGCCATTCGAGCCGGCGGCCAGCAACGGCGCTTTTTCAAGGGTTCGAGCGCGGACATCAACAATAATCTTGCGTGGACTGAGCAATTTGCCTGTGGAATGAGCCGGACAAGCAGCTGAACACCGACCGCACTCAGTGCAGGTATAGCCGTCCAGAAGTTGTTTCCATGTCAGATCTTCTATATCAGTCGCGCCAAATTTCGTGAGGGTCTCGTCTTCCAAGTTAATTGGCTGCAGCGCCCCCTTGGGGGTAAGGTCGGACAAGAAAACATTGGGAACGGAGGAGATGACATGGAGGTGCTTGGAATACGGCAGATAATTCAGGAATCCGAGGACGATGATCATGTGTCCCCAGAAGAAGAAATGGTACAAGCCATCAACCGTTGCGGAATCCATCCCGGCAAAGAAGCCCGCAAGCATTACCGAAAAAATGCGCGGCGAGTGAACCTCTCCCGGCCAGAGAATTGCACGTGTTGCATTCTGCCCGAACATCGTCACCATCACCAGCAAGATGAGGCCAAGAATCAGGATTGCATCCCACTTGGAATGGCCGCTCACCTGCAATCGCTTCGGCGGTGCCAGGAACCGACGAAGAAGCGAAACGACAACGGAGAGAACAACAAACGCTCCAAACAGATCTTCAAAAAAGATTAAGGGGGCATAGAGAGGCCCCAGAAAAGAAAAAGAGAATCCCGGTATGAGACCTTCACCGATGGACTCAAGCACCGCCGCAAGCAGAACTAGAAAGCCCCAGAAGATAAGGGCGTGAAGAATTCCGGCGAACGGCTCGCGTAATATCTTTGTCTGGCCGATCGCAACACTGACCACTTTTCCTACCCTTGTCCCGATCTCGCCAAACCGATCTTCCTTTTTTCCGAGCCGCAGATACCCGATGAGCCTTTTCACGTTGTAGAAGAAAAAACCAAGAGAAGCGACAAGAACAAGGCTGAAGAGAATCTGATTCAACGACATGAATGGGCTACCTTTTAAGGATGGATCGGAATGGGTTAGGGCGAATAAATATAGTGTGAATCACGTACAATCACAACCAATCACCAACATCACTGTACGCGCATGTCTGCATCCCACAGGAGAACACCAGTGCCGCCCACAAATACGGATCGTACTTTTCCGTGGCTTGTTGTCAAGCGAACGAAAACACGTCCACGCCGTTCAAGACAATCCCCCTGCTCACCTACAATTTGAATCGCCTCACCTTGCTGCGCGAGTTTGTTCTGTTGAAACAAGAAGACCGCGATGGTGCCGCTTGCGGTACCGGTGACGGGATCTTCCGGAATACCGACGGTGGGCGCAAAGAATCGTGAATGGAAACTTGATTTGGGTTCCAGCGTTTCGGTGGTGAACACCGAGAGGCCGATCAGTTTTCTGCTCGTAAGGAATTGGGTAAGAGTGAAATTCCTTGGCTTCAGGGAGAAAAGTGTCAGCAGCCGACGAAGGGGGACGTACATGTATTCGCCGGACACGACTATGGGCAAACGGTCAAATTCATTGATGCCGATATTCAAGACCCGCATCAGATCAAGTTTCTCGCTTGGCATCGGAACGAACTGCGGCGTGGGCAGTCCCATAAATGCCTCGATTCCCGCAGGTGCAATCTCCACGGTGACCGGACAAATACCTAACGCGGTCTCAACCTTTCGGCTGTGCGAACCAACTCCCTTAAGCCCAAGTTTCTTCTCCTGCGCCAACGCAATAAGGCAGGCAATGGTGCCATGTCCGCAGAGATTCAGCTCACGCACCGGACTAAACCACCGTATGCGCATATCGGTTCCGACTGATTTCGGAGGAAGCACAAACGCCGTCGCGGGCGCCGACATTTCCCGGGCAATCGAGTTCATCGTCTTGTCGCTGAGGCCAACCGCGTCGGTGACAACACAACATGGATTGCCCGTCAAGGGAGTTTCGGTGAAGACATCAATGTGTTTGACGCGGATAGTGTTGCGACGGATGAGCAGGCGACCAGCTCTGGCGGTATCGGTTGCGGCACGGGGCATAGGCAAGCCTGAATGAGAATGGACTACATGGGATGGAAAAGACGTACCCCCGTGAGTATCTTCCGATCTTTGACATAATATAACATTTCACCACGAATGAAAAATGTATCTGCAACCGGAGACGGTGCGCCAACTGCCAGTCTCTCTTCGAAGAGGAGCTTCGACGTCTCCAGGTCCAGCACTCTCAGAAAATTTGAATAGGAGACCCCCTCTTCTTTCCCCCCTTTTTCCTCTTTTTCGTGATGGCTGATAATGGCCAGCTGATCTGTTGCGAAAACTTCGACAGAAAGAGAAGATGGCGAAATCACCTTGGCTATGCAGTCACGCAGTTCATTGTCGACAAGCTCAAGTGGGATGGGAAACTGAGTCGCTTCCAAATCATCTGATGCAGAATGATCTGCCTCCAGCACCGATGACGACTCTTTACCGGTCCTGAAGTGCAACGCCACTGTCTCAAGTCCGGTTGGTTGAAGCTTCCCGGCAACCACAATATCACCATCCACTCGAAGAAACACTGCCTCATCGTCTCTCCAGAGATGATTGCCGTTCAGGATATCCAGTGCGATGATTCCTTTGTGTCCCGGCATATCTGGTGTTGCAAACTTGTGGAGAAACACCACGTCGCGGTAAATACTTTCAAGTCCGACCCACCACTGTTCATCGATCCGCACATCTCTCCACAACGCTGACCCATTCAGTGCATCGACACAGAAGAATGAAGTGGCTTTCGGTTGGACGTCCCTGTCCTCGCCCACAAAGTAGTGCGTCGCATCGGGCATGACCCTCCAGATCTGGCCCGTTGCCTCGAACCTCCACGAAACCCGAAGTTTCTCCCTCGCAAGAAAATTCCGCAGGCCCATGCTAGGATCGGGAAAAGTAGTGATGCAGGATTGGTTTCATGGATTCTGTTGCATGACCACGATGGCTGAGCGAATTTTTTAGATCATCGCTCATTTCTGCAAAAGTGACTGAGTGACCGTTCGGTTGAAACACCGGGTCATAACCGAAACCATTTCTGCCCCGCGAACTTTCGACGATTCGTCCGGCACAAATCCCCTCAACGATTTGTTCGGTTCCCGGGGCAACAAAAGCAAGGGCACACCGAAACCTCGCGTTGCGTCGTCGCGCCGGAACGCCGAGCATATCGTGCAGTAGTTTCTTCCAGTTGTCCTCATACGATGCGTTCTCCCCCGCAAAGCGCGAGGTATGAACTCCGGGAGCGCCGTTCAGATAACCGACCTCGAGGCCCGAATCGTCAGCGAGGGCAGGAAGTTTCGTGACTCGATGAATCTCCCGCGCCTTTTTCAAAGCATTGCCCTCCAGCGTGTCCACATCCTCCTCCACGGGTGAAAGTCCGGGGAACGCATCGAGGGTGAGAATTTCCACCGGCAGCCCTTCCAGCATTACTTTGAGTTCTTCCACTTTATGTTTGTTGTTGGTTGCAAGGACGAGCTGCTTCATGCTTGTATTCGCTTAAGTAGTTTGTTGAGTTCGAGACGTGCCGACTCCACCACTTTTTCCTGATCGATCGTGGTGAGCGCCCCGTCACGCAAAATCCATCTGCCATCGATCATTACTGATTGCACATTGTCCGGAGACCCGGAGTAGACGATCGTTGAATATATGTCCTGACCTTCGCTGTAGCTATTCCAGATTTTGTTGAGATCGAGCAGGACGATATCTGCCTTCTTCCCCGGCTCGATGCTTCCGGTTTCCTTTTCGATTCCGAGTGCTCTTGCACCTCCCATTGTCGCCAATGTCAATACAGAGTCCGCATTCATAGACTCAGGACCGTGGATCGGCTTTTGCATCAAAGCGGCAAGCCTCATCTCCTGGAACATATCAAGCGTGTTGTTGCACGGTGCGCCATCAGCGCCAAGGGAGACATTTATCCCTTTGGAAAGAAGATCCGGAATCCTTGCAATCCCCGATCCGAGCTTCAGGTTGGAAGAAGGACAATGAGCGACATGGGCGTTGCGTTCAGCCATCAAACCAACTTCCCGGTCATTCAACCAGATGCAATGGGCAAGCACCGTGTTGGAGTGAAGAATGTTGAGCTTGTCGAAGTACTCCACGTTGTCCATACCACAGCGCTTGCGTACCGCGTCCATCTCGTGCCGGTTTTCCGCTGCGTGCGTGTGAAAAAGCATTCCCGGAAATGATGACGTCATCGCGAAAGCTTCGTGGAGGAGTTCGTCGGTACAGGAGAGTATGAACCGGGGCGCAACAGCATAGCGGAGGCGTCCCTCTGCCTTGTTGTGCCATTCCTCTGCAAAGTGAAGCGTCGATCGAACCGAATCCTTTGTCGGTTCTTTCAGCCGGGGATACAGTTCATTCATATCCATCATCGCCTTGCCAAGAAATGCCCGTATACCTCCATCGACCACCGCCCGAATGACCTGCTCCTGATGATGGACGCTCCCCATATCCATAATGGTCGTTGTTCCGGACCGAACCAGTTCCGCTACGCCGGCGATGGCAGACGCGTACATGGAACGCTCGTCATGGGCGGCTTCAAAGGGAAAGATCTTTAGTCGAAGCCAGTCGAGGAGTTGAAGATCATCCGCCAAACCTCTGAAAAGAGTTTGACAGAGGTGGATATGCGTTTGAATGAAACCGGGAATGGCCACAAGGGAGGGAGACGAGACAACTTCACCGTCGAATTTTCCCGAAGTCTTAAGTTCTTCCGGGGAGAGAATTTTCTCAATCGAATTTCCCCGAACGATGATACCGCTCCCATGGAGTATCCGCTTTTGAGAGTCCATGGTAACGATCGTTCGTGGCGTGAGAAGTGTTCTTTGCATTAATCGGCGGGAGTGTGTCTTCAGGATGTGATAAGTTCAGTGATCGCGTGTTCGATGGTGTCCACCTCAACCGGTGTAATACCCGATGGAACAGAATGGAGATTATTTCGATGGCGGGGCAGAACCACCCGTTTGAAGCCGAGCTTTGCGGCTTCGCTGATGCGCTTGTCGATCTGATGAATCGATCGGATTTCGCCACCAAGACCGATCTCGCCGAAGGCCACCGCCTGAGGGTCCGTTGGCTTGTTGCGTAAACTGGAGACAATGGACACTGCAGTCCCCAAATCGACAGCCGGCTCCTCCACCCGCACGCCGCCGGCGATATTCACAAACACGTCATACATTCCCATCTGAATTCCAGCGCGTCGCTCCAACACGGCCAGGATCATTTGCAGGCGCTTGGCATCATAGCCCGTTGTGGTCCGTTGCGGCACACCGTAGCTCGTCGGCGCGACAAGCGCCTGCACCTCGATGAGAAGCGGACGGGTACCTTCCATGCTGGCAACGACGGTGGAGCCGGTGGCTCCCGGCTTTCTTTCCGCAAGAAAAACTTGTGAAGGATTAACCACCTCGCGCAAACCTCCATCGTACATTTCAAAGATGCCGATCTCGTTCGTGGAGCCAAATCTGTTTTTCTGCGCGCGAAGAATGCGATACGCATAGTGACGCTCTCCTTCGAACTGCAGCACCGCATCCACCATATGTTCGATCACCTTCGGACCGGCAATGACACCTTCTTTCGTTACGTGCCCGACAAGAAACACAGGAACGCCACGCGCCTTCGCGATGCGTATGAAGAGCGCGCACGCTTCGCGCATCTGGCTGATTGTTCCCGGGGCACTCTCTAATGCTGATCGGTACATCGTTTGAATCGAGGCAACGATAAGAATATCCGGCGGGGATTTTTCGATAATGACATTGATGAGATCGATATCCGTTTCGGCAAGTATGAGAAGATTTTTCGACGGCCTTGTCTCCAGCCTCTCTGCACGGAGCTTTATCTGTGCTGCGGATTCTTCACCGGTCAAATAGAGGACCACATGATCTTTCAGGGCGGAAGCCATCTGCAGCATGAGAGTTGATTTCCCTATGCCGGGATCGCCGCCGATAAGCACAAGCGAACCGGGGACGATGCCACCGCCGAGTACGCGATTCAATTCCGGAAAGCTCGTTGCAATTCTCGGCTCGCGCAGTACATCGACCTCGGTAATGGGGACAGGTGCGGCGGCACCACGTAAAACTGCAGTCTTGCGCGAGGTCTCCTTTCGCGACGAGAGTTCTTCGACAAAGGAATTCCACGCATCACAGTTCGGGCATTTTCCAGCGGGACGCACCGCCTGGTACCCGCACGACTGGCAAATGTATTTCGATTGGATTTTCGGCATGGGAGCGAATGCAATATACAGAGAGGGATGGGGAGATACAAAGACCATCATGACTTATCCTTGCCTCTCCCCCGCCCCTTCCGTACCTTCTAACAGCCAACAGCATGCCTGTCCATCTCAATTCTTACACCACATCAAGGAGTACATCGTGAAGACCCGTCTTATTTTGCCGGCTTTGATTTCACTACTCATTGCTTCCTGCGCACCCCGTCAAACGGAGGATCAGAAGTTTGAAGCACTTGCCAACAACTATATCGAACAACTCTTGAAACTGAATCCGGAGTGGGCAACCGCCCTCGGAGACCACCGCTACGACGGCATGCTGAGCGATTACACAATGAAGGGGGTCGAGGCGGTCAAGGCGTTCAACATGGCGTATCTCGACAGTCTTTCAAAAATTGATGCGGCAAAACTCGGCAGCGTCAACGCCATCGACTATCAAATCCTGCAGTCTAATGCACGATCATGGGTTTTTCAGATCGATACTCTGCGTGAGTACGAATGGAATCCACTGACCTACAACATGGGCGGTGCCATTTACTCACTCATTGCGCGGGACTTTGCACCGCTCAAAGACCGACTCATGAGCGTGAAGTCGCGACTGGAACAAATACCGGCTGTGCTTCTGGCCGCTCGCGCAAACCTGAAGAACCCTCCAAAAATCCATACCGAAACCGCCATTATGCAGAATGTAGGAACGGTGGGTCTCGTCAAAGAAGAATTGAACCAGTTCCTGGACCAGGTGCCGGACCTGAAAGACGAGTTCGCACCCGTACAGGCGCAGACGGTAAAAGCGCTGGAAGACTTTGGCCAGTGGATGCAGAACGACCTCCTTCCGCGGTCAACAGGTGATTTTCGCATCGGCGACGAAAAATTTCGACGCAAGCTCTATTATACCCTTGAGTCCGATCTCTCAAAAGAAGAAATCCTGAAAACTGCCGAGGAAGATCTCAAGGCTACACAAAACAAGATGTACGAAACCGCATTGCCGTTGTACAAGAAATTCTTTCCGAGAGTAACCGATGCGGCAAAACTCAATGATAAAAAACTTGTCAGCAAGGCAGTCCTGGATAAACTGGCCGAGAATGGTCCTACCAATGCCACCATCGTCGATCAGGCGACCGAAGACACGGAGGACGTAACGAAATTTGTCCGCGAAAACAATCTCATCACGTTGCCGACCGAACCGATCAAGATCATCGTCATGCCGGAATTTCAGCGCGGCGTGGCTGTTGCGTACTGCGATGCACCTGGGGCGCTCGAAAAGAATGGCGAGACCTTCTACTCCATCGCACCAACGCCGAAGGATTGGACAAAGCAACGGGTGGCTTCTTTCTTCAGAGAGTATAACAACTATATGCTCAAAGACCTGACAATCCACGAGGCAACGCCGGGACACTATCTTCAATTGTCTCATGCGAACAAGTTCAAAGCACCAACAAAGATTCGGGCGATCTTCGGCAGTGGGACCTTCATTGAAGGATGGGCAACATACGCCGAGCAATTCATGGCGGAAGCGGGTTACGGCGGACCCGAGGTACGAATG
>QKGJ01000401.1 GCA_003251275.1 Ignavibacteria bacterium | reverse complement strand
CTGTTTGGTTCGCATCAAATTCATGCGTCATGCCAAGATAGAAGGCCGTTTTCGCGTCGGAGCCATTCAACTCGATCGATTGCTTGAGGTACTCTTTCGCTTTCCCGTACTGCTTGGTCTCGAAGTATATAATCCCCAGGTCCCTCCAGCTTTCTGCATCGCTGGGATTGGCTTCAAGCTTCTCGCGGAGCTCGCGAATATTCTCGGCATACTGAGAGGCATCTTCGTTATAGCGAACGGAGACGCACGAGCTTACGACGAGTCCAATGACGAAAAGAAAATATATCGGGAACCGTTTTAGCATATCAACCAAGAAGTGGTTTCACACTTTCTGCTTTTTTCCGTGCTTTTTCATAAGAAGGGTCTTGTCCTAAGGCTTGTTGGAACTTGTCATACGCTTCCTTGTACTCACCCTTTTCCAGGTAAATTAAGCCTTCGGAATAAGACATCATCGCATCGAGCGATTTTGTGGCAGTTCCCTTCTGGATGTCGGCCTCGCTGATCGTCACATTGATGCCTTTCGCCACCTTTGAACTCAGATTCTCGGCAAGCTCAAAAAAATCTGCCGGATCACCTTTAATCTGATCGGTACTCAGGATTTCCCCTGTTTCCACCTTAACGAGACGTGTACCTATCCAGAGATCATTCCGTGTCTTGATGAAGCTTCCGAAGAGGACGCTATGCACACCCAACAACTTCCCGACACGAACAGCAGTTTCCGGATCGAACTTCGTCGGGTCATTTTCGAGATTGATTTCTCCGAGGAGCCAGTTGATTCTTTCCCGTTCAACGACTTTCAGATTCACCGATCCATTGAGCTGTGAAATCATCAGCTCTGCAAATCCCTTTTCCATCGGATCGTAGCGTTCTTTTTCATCGATGGATCGATTCGAGAAATCGAGGATCGCAATCGTCTTAATACCGGGATCAGTTCGCTCGACCTGAAGTGAACCGGACTTTTCTTTCCGCACATTATAATAGATCCGCATAAGGGGTGGCGATTCGAGATCGGGGTCCAGCGTCACTACCGGCGGCTCCAGTTCGAGGAGCTTTTCAAGAGAGGTTCGTGCCTTCTCACTCAAATTCTTGGCAAGATACACGCGTCCGAGTCCCAGCTGCACATCCCGCAGGCTCTCTTTGTCCAGCGTTTTGTCGTTGGACAACTCTGCGAGCAACGAGATCGCGTTGTCATATTGGGCTCCTTTGAAGTACTCCATCGCCTTCTGGAGTTTTTCCTTGCTGTCGCTGCCTGCCCTGCCGATTGATGTCGTAAGAAAAAAAAGGGATACAAATATTGAGAGCCATCCTGCGGCGTTGAAAAGAGATCGCATAGCCCCTCCTTCGATGTAGTTAGTTTGATTTAAGAAGATGAAAAACCAGTGGAATTTTTTTTCTTTCTGACGAGGGCTCGACAGATATCTCCACGGAACCCTCCTGCGATGAATAGCCGAACTTCGTTACTTCGATTCGATGCTTACCAAGAGGAAGAGTGACTGCCGTTGGTGTAGGGTTCACTTCTTTTCCGTTTACCTTGACGGCGGCATACGCGGACTCATTGTTTAAGAGAGCCACGATGTTGACGTCCGCTTCGAAGTAACAGATTATCTTTTGCTGCTTTCCGGCATGAACATTTACATTGAATCGCTTTTGAGCACCTGAAGAGTGTTCAAAGACAATTGCGGCTGTTCCACTCACGTGTTCCCTCTCGATAGAGTTTCTTCCTGCAAACGAAACAGCATTATCATCAATGCTCACACGCACACCAGTATTCGGTATAGCTTCAAGTATCAAGGTTCCGGTTTCTCTCACCGGAAGTGTCCCACGGTCAGTCGACCCTAATGCGTTTCCCTTGTTGTTGGTTGGAACTTTGGAAGATTCCTCCACAAGCGCAAGCAGCACGTTGAAATCTTCCCCCGCGCCGAGAGAGAATGCAGTATCCAACGATCGGAACCCCTGTTTGTCTAGCCTTACCGAAAAATTCCCCGGAGCCATTGAGTATTTCGATACAGGAGTTTCACCGACAAAATTGTTGTTGATTCTCACCGTTGCGCGATCCGGGAGTGAGCTAAGGCTGATTGTTCCTACCACTGTTCCCGGGCCGGAGACGATCATATAAGAGACAAGGGCAATCAACAATAGAACGCTGGCAGAAACTGCGACCGGCATCACTTTGGAGCGAGGACGGGTTGGGTTTTTTTGAGCGTCTCCTACCGCGGGCCTTCCATCTTTTTGGGAAGCCTGCGGTGCGCACCGTTCAAGTGCTTCAACAAACTCCGCTGTGGTTTGGTAGCGCCTGGCTGGATCCTTTTCAATTGATTTCTGGATAACACGAATAATGTCCTTCGGAAGAGACGGATTCATCTTTTCCGGTGAGGCGATCTTTCCTTCCACAATTGCCTGACGAATGCTAAAATCGGTTTCGTCATCACTGAACGGTGTTTTTCCGACCAGGGCTTCATAGAGGCTCATTCCGGTGGAATAAATATCGCCACGATGATCAACATTCGCAAGTCCTCGCACTTGTTCGGGCGGCATATAATACAAGGTGCCGCCAGTTCCGACTGTCATCGTTGCAGCCGAGGGCTGTTGGATCTTCGCAAGCCCAAAGTCAGTGACCTTGACCGTATCGTTGTCGGTGAGCATGACATTACTCGGTTTGATATCGCGGTGCACAATGCCTGCGCCATGGGCATGCCCGAGTGCAGTAAGCACCTGACGGAAGATTGGCAACGCCCGCTCCACCGGAATTTTACCTTTCCGAATGACATCTGCGAGCGTTATGCCGCTCACGAATTCCATCACGATGCAAAATCCCACTTCAGTCTCGCGGAGCGCGAAGATGGAAACGATGTTCGGGTTTTGCACCTTGGCCAAGGCACGCGCCTCCGATTGGAATCGCTTTAAGAAGCTTTGATCGCGGGCCAGGCTCTCATCCATCATCTTGAGCGCAACATCGCGATCCAGCGTCAGGTCGGTTGCCTTATAGACTACCCCCATGCCCCCTTTGCCAAGGACCTCCACTATCCTATAGTTGTCAATAACCTTACCAATGATGGATGGCATCATAACACTTGTTAACCCGTTCGAATGATCATCCGCGCCGAAAGAGGCGGCGGAAAAAACCTGTCTTTCCCTTCACACGAATCACTTGTACCGTTATATTATCCTGACCTCCGCGCTCATTAGCAAGGGCAATAAGCTTCCGGCATGCATCATCGGGCGGATGGGTGAGAACAGCCTTTTTCATTTCCTCATCGTCGACGTGGTTGAATAACCCGTCTGTGCACATCAGGAATGTAATATCCCCCTCTAGGCCTATGTTTTCCAACATATCAATTTCGATTTCCGCCTTTGTCCCTAGGGCTCGGTACAGGTGAGAGCGCTCAGGATGAATCTTAGCTTCTTCCTTCGTCAGCAGTCCACGGCGCACCATCTCGGCAACTTTTGAATGATCCTTCGTGAGTTGTTCGATTTTGCCCCTGGTTATCTTGTAGACACGGCTGTCGCCTATGTGACCGATAAAGGCTTTGTCCTTCTTCAGGACCAACGCAGTGCAGGTTGTTCCCATGCCCGCGTTTTGAGGATTGTTAATGCTATAATTGTAGATGTACTCGTTGGCAGAATCAAACGCGACATGGATTCTGTCGGATATCGGGTCGGATTCGGGTCTGGAAAAGTAGGCTTCAGAGAGGGTGTTAACCGCCAGCTCACTGGCTTCACGGCCTGCGTTGTGTCCTCCCATCCCGTCAGCAATTATGAAGAGTGCGTCCTTCTCTGATACATCAACCACGTCCTCAGGAAATCTTCCAAAGAAATCCTGATTCTCCGATCGCACCATTCCGACGTCAGTATAGCTCCCGGAAGTAATTGTCTTCACGGATTGAGTATCTCCACTTCAACTGCGCCCGTGGGCTTCAGCATGCAGGCAAGGCGGCACTCTCCCGGCTGGACGCCGCAAATGTCCTCCAGAGTCCCTTTTTCATCGTCTCCCAGCGGATTCAGATTCTCCTTGCCTGAGATAATCCGGACCGGATCGCTTCCACAGATGCCTGCATGGCATTCCGCGGAAATCTTTACGCCGTTCTTCTCCGCAATGTCGCAGACCGATTGTCCTGGAGTAAACGGAATACTCTTGCCTTGATTCTTAAAAACCACAACTGTTCCATCTGCTTTCGCTGACGGGGGCACAGACTTCTCTTTCGACGGCGTAGCAGGAGGCGGTGTGCTCTTCGGTGGAGCGGTCAGAACAGGGGGACGGCTTTTTGTGTGGATGACATCGCTGGATAGTTCCGGCTTGAGGACCAGCTTGAACGTATTAGCCCCCACGCGGAAGAGATCGCCATCCGCCAGCTTTAACGCCGTCCGAATTTTCAGATAGGACCCGTTCATGCTCTTCAGATCTTTGATAAAAATCTTGCCATCCTTCACGGCCAGCGAGAGGTGTCGTCGTGACAAAGTCCCATCACCGCTATCCAGGGTTATGTCCGGCGCATCGCGCCCGACCACAATCGTTTTTTCCGCAAGGGGATGAGAGTTAATTTCTTTTCCCTGTGCGTCGTAATGTGTGAAACCAAATGAAGAGCGCTCTCCAGAAAAAAGGAGGAACTGCCTTCCGAGCCGAATCAAATCACCCGGTGATACTTCCATCGGTCTTCCCTCGGGGGCGCGGTAAAACACGCCTGTCGCACTTCCATCGTCACGTAAGAAATACCCCTCCTCTGTATGAAGGATGGAGGCGTGCACGTCCGACAGGAGAGTATCGCCTGGGAAGGAAATATCACAGTCCTTCTTCCCTATCGTCGTTACTCCCTTTTCTTTCAAAGGAAACTCATCTTCCTCCACATTTCCAGCGAGTACCTTGGTGAGATGGGCCTGACCGACCGCCGTTGCCCGCGCCGGATCGACACTTTGATCCGGGGGTCCGGGACTCTCCGCGATTTGTGTAACCGCGGCAATTCGCGTCGCTGCTGGCGATGGTTTTTC
Organism: Ignavibacteria bacterium; assembly: GCA_003251275.1. Lineage (GTDB taxonomy): Bacteria > Bacteroidota > Ignavibacteria > UBA10030 > UBA6906 > SZUA-287. The sequence continues at coordinate 3,216 of QKGJ01000401.1, read as the reverse complement.
TGAAGGAGTCTGCTCAACCATCTCCAGTTCCACTCGCACTTCCTTCTTCCCGGCAACCCGCTGTGCAGCAACCTCCGCGACGTACACACCATCGACCAGGGAGGCCTTAATATTTCCCCGGTGTTTTATTTCGCGGAAGGTGGACGGATCTGCGCTAAAGTCATCGGCTTCCAGGTACGCCTGGCTGAGAATATCCCCGATCAGATAGACATTCGGTTGCTGTGTCTCAAGCAGAGAATTGACGACCATTCGTTTCTTGTTTGCCGGGCCCCCGGTCGCCATGAAAATGCCGAGAGAATTAAGGAACGCTTCCGGGATATCCTCGCCAATGCAGGCCACGGTTGATGTCTTGTCGAACTCGATATGACTGGTTTCGCATGGTCTTCCCTCAATCCGTCGTCGATCGATCCGCACGGAGAGATACTCTTTCTTATCTTCTGCGGTGACAACCGCGACCGGTTCACTGCCCGGGTGATAGCGAATGTTGCCGTTGCCGATATACGCCTCGAAGAAAACGTCCGCGAGGGCTTTGGAAACTTTCGGAAGTTTGTCGCCGCGGTACGACCAATGGACCGTTGTCGGGTCGCCGGCCTTGATTTTCGCATTGGAGATTTCAATGACCGCTTCCCCGGCAGAGGTGCCGCCGCCAATCACCAATGCAGGCTTGCCAACATAAGTCGAGGCGTCCGAAAGACGGTAAGCGATGCCATCCGTGTTACCAGGGATATCAAAACGGCGTGGGACTCCGCGTCCAATTGCAATGGCGACATTCCTGGCATGATAGGTCTGCTCCGCTTTTGCGTTATGATTCCAAGTGCGTACATCCCATACACCCTTTGCGCCCTTTGCAAGTCCGGTCAGCTCAATGCCAACCTGCACCGGAACAGAATGCTTTCGGTAAAATCCTTTCCATTGAACGCACATATCATCTTTGTCGATGGGCTGGAAACAGAGATCGTTCACCAGTTCGGCGCCCTTGGGAAACTTCATCTTATCTCCTCCTCCAAAGTCGGGGAGGATCATTTTATCTTTCGCATAATCACGGATTCGTTTCAACACGTCGTCATAATCGATAACAAGTGCGGAGAGTCCGAGCTCTTTCGCCCGGAACGCAGCAGCCGTTCCCGCCGGCCCGCCTCCAACGATCAGCAAATCCAGAACATCGGGAAGCTTGACTGGATTCGAGAGGATAAGCATCCCGTCGGATGTGTATTCTGCTGTTGTCGTCATTCTGCTGTTTCCTCAGTCTATTTTTGAATCACTACCAGTTTTGCCTTTACCAAACCAAACATAAGCGCTGCGTTGGGCAACACTTCCCGTTCCACTGTGACCTTTTCATTATTCAACAGGGTTCCGTTCTTGCTTCCCAAATCCTTCACCGTAATCTTTCCACTTCGAACAATGATCACCGCGTGCGCACGGGACATGGAACTGTCATCGACAGGAATGTCGGAAGTTGAGGCACGTCCTAAAACGTTCTCACCTTCTTTTAACGTTACCGTCCGTTCCCCGGATTTGAGATTGCTAAAGACCAGCTGCACTTCCGACGATACCTGACGGGTCGCGTCATCACGCATTGGTGCCTTCCCCAGTACGGGTGGTAGATTGATATTCTCGTCGAGAACGGTTTCCGCGCCGGACTTTGGTGGGGCACTCTTACCAAGTTTTGGGAGCGGGAAGATATCATCACCGAGGACAGTTTTTGCGCCATCAGCGGAAGCAGCCGCCGGGGTAGCCTTTTTTCCCAGCTCCGGGGGAACAAACGGCGCATCATCCATTACGGTGTGCGAGGAGGTCTTCTGTGCGGAAGGCTTTTCAGTCAATGGGGTCTTCTTCGATGAAACTGCGGCGCCTTCCGGAAGTGACTGGAAGATGAAATCAAAGACATTGGCAAATGTGACAATGTTCAGTTTCCCGAGCTTCTCTTTTCCACGTACCCGCATCCCATCCACCCTGGTGCCATTTCTGCTGTTCAAGTCCTCGAGTACATAGCATTGCGTCTTCTTATCAAAGAAGATACGCGCATGATGGCCTGAAATAATATTCGGCTGCAAATGGATGGCATTTCCAGGATTCTTACCTATTGATGCCTCCTCGAAAATATCAAACGATGTTCCCGCCATTTGTCCGGTTTTACAAAACAATCGTGCTGGCATAATCACTCACTTTGTGCGTAACCAATCAAAAGAACTAATAGAAGACAACCGCATACACATGAAGAACCAGGAGCAATACAAGAACAATGGACACAGGTACATGGAGATACAACCACCACCGCAGAGCTTTTTGCAGGGTGTAGTGAGCATCGAGTTCCAGTTTAGTTTTGTACATCGATTCAAGTTCGTCGAGCGCCTTCTTGTCCTGCCCTGAAAGAAATTGTCCGATGTACCGAAATTCTTTGATGCGGGAATGAATGCCCCCCGTAATGTCGAAGTAGTACATTATTCTCGGTTGCGGGGCAACAAGGGACGGTGCAACGCTTTTGCTGTAAAAGTCCCGAACTGCATCAGTGCAGCTGTCCAGCAATTCCTCGGCCTTCGCGCGAATCTGATTCACGAGTTCCGGAATTCGCTCATACACAACTTCTACCGCGAGACCGGATGCAAGGAGCCTGGGAATCCATTTTTGCAACAGCACTCCCACAATGCCGCTGATCGTCACCCAGAGTGAAAGCGCCCAGAGCCACCAGGCAAGTTGACCGGAAGGAACCTTAAACGCTGAATGCATTAACACCAGAAGCATAAAGAGGGCGCCGCCATAGACATGGAACTGCACCCACATCTGCGACCTGCCGAGGTTCACTGCAAGCATTCTCCTCCGCATGCCATAGAGCGCTGCGCCAACCATCAACGAAGCGGCAATCCATCCATACGTGAGCCCCCACGCACTCCCCGGTCTGACCTCGCTCATCAATGAATTCAGGCCAAACACAACGAGCGCAAGAAGGACCGCGACGAGGAACCCGACGAACCAGGCAGGCGAACTGATGAAACGCGAGCGACGCAAATATCTAAAAAACCTGTTCATACAGACTCATCGAATAAGTTTATGGAATTCTTCAATACTTCCCACGCGATAGCCACATCCGTTGGGGAAGCTGCGGACGCAGGCCGGGCCGGCCGGATCGGTGTAGCAAAGATCGCATTTTGTTGCCATCTGCCGTTCTTTTCCCCGCAAGCCTTCGGGGATCATGTCTTTCGGCCATACTTCACCGGT
>QKGJ01000316.1 GCA_003251275.1 Ignavibacteria bacterium | reverse complement strand
CGGTAGTGTTGATAGAGGGAAAAGAAGCAAGACATTAACAGCAAGTTTGTTCGGTCAATCCACCATTATACATCAAAAATTCCTTAAGGAGTTCCAATGCTTACACGATCCATTCTCGTCACCGGTGTTCTGCTGTTTGTTGGAACAGGCTGTTATCATGCAACAGTTGAGACGGGATTGACACCATCCGTCGAAACGATTGAAGAACCATGGGCGTCAGGTTGGGTCTACGGTCTTGTCTCTCCCGATCCGATATCAACCCAGGCAAAGTGCAAGCATGGTGTTGCGAAAGTGGAGACAGAATTGAGCTTTGTCAACCAACTGGTCGGTTTCCATACTTTGGGGATTTACACTCCGATGAGCATTAAAGTTACATGCGCTGCACAGACCACATCTATGATCGAGGGCATGCAACCGGATGTGATGATTGATGAAACCGCGAGTGCCGAAGATGTTGAGTTTGCTTTTACCCAAGCTGCCAGGCTCGCTATTACCAGTGGCAAACCAGTCTACGTAAAGTACTAGTAGTTGCAGATTGTAGGTCGGGGGTCTCCCTGACTTACCGTCTTCCCTGAATCCCACATCTTCGCTGCCTCAACTCATCTTCAGGCTTCAAAATACAAACTCATGTCAGCATCGGAGCCCGAATTTACATAGTTTGTAGCACTCTGCGCTCTCGAAATTGTGTTGCGTTCTTATTCAACAAAGTCACCCTGAGCGTGGAGTTGCACCCGTGATTCCAGCGCGCCAGTTTGATGCTCACCTAGAATACAGAAACAAGGTCGGAGAGTGAAAGCAGGTCTTCTCATTAGCTACTTTGCAGGGCAGGATGCGGCGCTCAGGGCCTTCCGTCTGTTGCAGCAGCGGGGCTACCGCCGAACCGTACTGCTGTACAAATCCGTAGACGGAGAAGCATACGTACAGGATCCTTTCCTCTGGTACCGCGCGCTGGGAACCATCCTTGCGACTCTGTTGTGCGCAGGTGTTGCCGGTCTTGCTTCCCAGATTCTCAATTGGTACCAGTGGACTCCCGGCGGGATTCCTTCGACCCTGACGTTGATGCTGACCGGCGGATGTGCCGGGACGATCTTCGGTTTGGTCTGGATACGACGGTCAAAGCACGGCGTCGAACAAACCCTGATTGAGGATCACGCACACTGGATGATTGCTGAGGAGGCTGCCGTGATTCTGCAGGCGCCGATCGGAAAGTTGCAGGTTCCAGTGGCGCTGCTTCGACAAACCTTCGAGGTTTCCCCTCCGATGTTCGTACAGCATCCGGATCGCAGAAGCCTCGTTGGAGATCAGCGGGCTGCCGGTGTACCGCTCTCGCCATCGCTCATCAGAGAACATGCCCAACGACTGGCCAAAGAACATAAGGTAGATCCAAAGTCGGTGAAGAACGTCAGGCTGCTCGAGCGTGTTATACAAGCACGGCAATGGGTTCGTGAAATCTGCTCGGATCTTTTGGAAGCGAGCCGATTAGAGTTGAATGCAAGTCCGGCCGCAGAGTGGATCCTTGACAATGAGTATATCATCGAGGGCAACGTTCGGGATATTCGGCTGAACCTCCCCCGGCGATACTACCAGTTGTTGCCCGGGCTCGGCAATGAGGAAGATCGCGGGCTGCCGCGTATTTATGCCCTGGCGAGAGAACTCATCTCCCATACGGACTTACATCTGAACCGGGAGAATATTCTGGCGTTTGTTGAGGCGTATCAATCCGAGAGGGTACTGACGATCGGCGAGCTCTGGGCTTTTCCGCAGATGATGCGCATTGCTTTAATTGAGAGCGTTCAAAACCTTGCTGCAAAAGCCCTCAAAGAGCTTGGAGAGCGAGAGATCGCCGACTTCTGGGCGAACAGACTGGCGACAGCCAACCGACGGGATCCGGACAGGCTTTTCTCAATCCTGGCCGAACTTACGAAAAACCAACCAAGTCCGAGTCCTTATTTTGGTACTCAACTTATCAGTCACCTCCATGACGAGGCCGCTGCATTGGTGCTCGTCCAGAGCTGGCTCGAGCGAACGCTCCGGAAATCTCTGAATGACCTCAGCCTGCGCGAGCAGAACCGGCAAGCAAAGGATCAGATATCGATCGCGAATGCGTTTACCAGCTTGCGACAACTCGGTCTGTTGGATTGGAGAAAGATCTTCGAGAAGTTGAGTCGCGTGGACCAGCTGCTTCGGCTCGATCCGTCCGGCGTTTATCCCAAAATGGATTTCGACACGCGTGATCAGTATCGTCGGGTGGTTGAGGAGTTCGCCCGCATGTCCGGTGAGGAGGAAGAAGAAGTTGCCCAACGCGCTGTCGAGATGGCAACGCGAGCAGCTGCTGAGTCGACGGTGGATGAGCTGCGGAATCACATCGGGGCATACCTCGTTGGGGAGGGCCGTCGCGGTTTCGCCCGGCTCTTGGGGTCCAATGAAAATCGTTTTCTGGTTCTGCAATGGCTGTACCGCCACCGCCTTACCGAGTACGTCGTTGCGCTCAGTCTCCTCACTGCTGCTTTGATTTCTCTGGTTACTGTGTTTAGCCTTGGCGGATTGTCCGCCGGAATGCAACTCTTGGTGATGTTCCTCTTTCTGATTCCCATAAGCCAGCTTGCGATTGAGGTAGTCAATTACCTGGTCACGAGAATTCTTCCACCCCACACTCTTCCGAAGATGGATTTTGAGGATTCCGGAATACCGGACGACTTGCGAACATTGGTGGTGGTGCCTGCGATGCTGGTGGACGAGACGTCGATACTGGCAGAGGTGGAAAGGCTGGAAATCAGATACCTTGCGAACAAAGAATCTAATTTGCTCTTCAGCCTCTTAACTGACTACACCGATTCGGATCAAGAGTCCTGTGAGGAAGATGAACGCCTGCTCCAGACTGCAATCGATGGACTTGAAAGTCTCAATCACCGGTATGGCGGTGAACGGTTCTTCCTCTTTCATCGGAAACGAAAATGGAGTGATTCCGAACAGAAGTATATCGGCTGGGAGCGCAAACGGGGAAAATTAGAAGAGCTAAACCGTTTGATTGATGGAACACGGCCTGAAGATGCCGAACGTTTGGTTTATGTAGGGGACAAGAATCAAATGTCGAACGTGAGGTTCGTGATCACTCTTGACAGCGACACACAACTGCCTCATGGGACTGCCCGCAGGATGGTTGAGACCCTGGCACATCCACAGAACCAACCGCGCTTCAACACCGACGGAACCATGGCAAAGGGTTCGTACACGATCATCCAGCCGCGTGTGAGTCCCACATTGCCGAGCACGAGTGCCTCGCTCTTCAGCCGTTTGTTCGCCGACGCTGTCGGCATCGACCCGTATACCAAAGCAGTTTCCGACGTTCACCAGGATCTTACCGGTGAAGCTTCCTACTACGGAAAGGGTATTTATGATGTGCGCGCCTTTAGTCGGGTTCTTTCAGGAAGGTTCCCCGATGAAAGAATACTGAGCCATGACCTGATCGAAGGAGCGTACGTGCGGGTTGGACTGGCCAGTGACATCGAGCTTTTCGATGAGTTTCCGCAGGGGTACCGCAGCTACAGCAGGCGGCAACATCGTTGGATCCGCGGTGATTGGCAAATCGCAGATTGGATCCTTCCACGCGTTCCACAACCGGGAGGCGGGCGAGCGCCGAACCCGCTCTCCAAGTTCAACCGTTGGAAGATTCTTGACAACTTGCGACGGAGCCTGCTGCCGGTGACCAGCCTGGGATTGCTGATCGCGTCTTGGTTGATTTCTATCCAGCTTGGGTGGGTTGCGACAGTTCTCGTTGCTATTCAGTTGCTTTTTCACCCTTTTGTGCAGCCTTTCACAATGGCGACCACACGCAAGGGGCTAAAAAACTTCTCTTTCGCGAAGGTCGTTCACGACATGCTGCGCGCGCTTGCTGACGCCGTCCTGCTTCCGCATCAAGCTGAGTTGGCATTGGATGCCATCGTGCGGGTTGGGTACCGCCGGTTCATTTCTCGCCGCAAATTGCTTCAGTGGACTCCCGCCCGGGCGGTCCATAGGAGTGTAGGGGGTCGGCACCCGTTGTTCACAGCTTCATTGGTTCGCGCAAGCATCCTCAGCATCGTAGTTGGTTGGGTAGTTTATAGTTGGATGCCCTCTGCACTAGCGGTGGCGAGTCCATTCCTTGTATTGTGGTTCATATCTCCTTTGGTTGGATTGTCCTTGAACCTCCGACTGCACCCGGGAAGGAAGCGATCATCGCTCCCACGGAATGATTTACGGTTTCTCAGTAGCGTCGCGCGACGAACGTGGCGCTATTTTTCTGATTTTGTTGGCGATGAAACTTCCTGGCTGCCACCCGACAACTACCAGGTTGCGCATCAGAACCAGCTGGCGATGCGTACAAGTCCAACGAACATCGGCCTCTGGATGAACAGTGCGCTGGCCGCGAATGATTTTGGATATCTGACGCCTGACCAGGTCGTCGAAAACCTGAGGCATTCCATGGAGACGATCGGAAAACTGGAACGCTATCAGGGTCACTTGCTGAACTGGTATGATATCAAAACTCTGACCCCTCTCGAACCGCGCTATGTATCCTCCGTCGACAGCGGGAACCTTCTTGGTTCATTATGGGCACTGGAGCATGGACTTGAAGAGTTGATCCAGGGACCTATTCTTGATGGAAGAGCCCTCGACGGCTTACGTGACACCAGCGAAGTCCTGAAAGAGGTGGTTGAGGAGAAAGGCATTGCCGATTACGACATCTCCGCTTTGGACGAAATCATACGCATGTGCGAATCCCCACCTGACGAGATCGCTGACGTAATTCATCTACTACACACGGTTGGGAAGAGCGTCAAGATCTTGGCTGACCAGGCACGTGAGTCTGGTGTCGAAGCTGGCGTTTCCTATTGGGCCGGACAACTGGAAAACCAGGTATCCGCCTGGCTGGGGATTGCGGATCGCTATTTGTCCTGGATTGAGATCCTTGATGAAAAGGGGGAAGGGGATCTTGCCCAACTCAGTCCGGATGCCTTGTTTGCTTTCCGTGAGGGCCTGCATCGCGCACCTTCACTTCATGATCTCGCCAATGGGAACAACCGCTGCATCCAGTTTCTTCGGTCAATCCGCGAGGCGGATCCTTCCTCCACAAGCCCGTTATCGGAATGGCTTGACCGCCTTACAAAGGCCTTCGGAACTTCGCAATGGTTGGCTGGCGAAGTGATAGGTTCAAGAGATGAGCTCATCACTCAAGTGCGTGACCTATCGGAATCAATCGACATGGGCTTCTTGTATGATTCCGAACGTAGACTTTTCTCCATTGGCTATAATGTCTCCGAAGGGCACGTGGATGGCGCTTATTATGATCTCCTGGCGAGTGAATCGCGGTTAGGAGGTTTCGTCGCCATCGCCCGGGGAGATGTCCCAATTGATCATTGGTTCTCGATGAGTCGACGCTACGGCGCAATCGGTCGGCGTCGGGTGCTGCTTAGCTGGACCGGGACGATGTTCGAGTACCTGATGCCGACGATTTTCCAACGCTCATACGGAAATTCACTCCTCGACAAGGCGGTGAAGGAAGCTGTAGCAACCCATATCGAATACGGTCGCAGACGCCATGTACCGTGGGGAATCTCAGAGTCTGCTTTTGGAGATCTGGACATTCATAAGACTTATCAATATAGGGCGTTCGGCGTACCGGCACTCGGATTGAAGCGCGGCTTGGAGGAGGATGTCGTTGTCGCCCCTTATGCAGCCCTTCTTGCAATGGGCGTTGAGCCGAGGGAGACGGTACGTAATCTCAGGCGGATGGCCGGCCTAGGACTTCTCAATGAATATGGTTTTTACGAAGCAATTGACTACAGCCGTCAACCGAATCGCGAGGGTGATGGCGGAGTGATTGTACGGGCCTACATGGCCCATCATCAAGGCATGGGATTCCTTTCGCTGACGAACTTCCTTCATGAGAATGCCATACAGAGGCGATTCCATGCTGACCTGCGTGTGCGTGCAGTTGAGCCGTTGCTTCACGAACGAGTTCCAACTCTCCCACCTCTGTATCACATTTCCACACATGAAGGGAGAGTTTCTGCCATAGATGTAGGCGAACTTGCACCTTCGGTCAGCAAATTCGAAACACCCCATACAGGCACGCCCAAGACTCAAATCCTCTCCAATGGGCGTTATGGATTGATGGTCACCAACGCAGGCGGTGGATACACTCAATGGGGCGACTACGAGATTACTCGCTGGAGATCGGATTTGACTCAGGATTTGTGGGGAACCTTCTGCTACATCCGTGAGGCCGATGCGGATCGACTCTGGTCAAACACATTTCACCCTGTCCGTGGGAAGGATGAGGTTCACACCGTTGAATTCGCGCTCGACCGCGCTGTGTTCCGCCATATCGATAATGGTATTCGAACCGAGACTGAAGTTATCGTTTCGTCAGAAGATGACGTGGAGATCCGGCGGATTACGTTAATTAATGGATCTGTTCGCAATCGCCGCCTTGATCTTACGAGCTATGTTGAACTTTCGATGGCGGCGCATAACGCAGACCGGCAACATCAGACCTTCAACAAAATGTTCATTCAAACTGAATCGATCCCCGAACACCAGGCTCTCCTCGCGTACCGAAGGACCCGGAGCGATGACGAGCCACCTGTCTATGTAGCCCATCGCTTTACGGTTGAGCAAGGCGGGAATGATGTCATGCAATTCGAGACCGACCGGCGGAGATTCATCGGACGTGGACGGACGCTTGCAAATCCAATGGGAGTATTTCAAGAGCTTGGCAACAGTGAGGGTTTTGTCCTCGATCCTATTCTTAGTCTGCGTCGCAACGTGACGTTGGATCCGGGCCAGCGTGTTCGGGTGTCCATGATTCTTGCTGCCGGCGAGACACGGCAGCATGTGTTGAACCTAATGGGAAAATACAGCGATCCCCACGCGATCGATCGAGCAATGGATTTTGCCTGGGCATCTGCGCAACTCGAGTTACGTCTCCTTCGCATTCAGCCTGACGATGCGCGCCGCTTCCAGCAAATCGCAAGTCATCTGCTGTTTCCTAATCAGAAACTACGCTCTCCGGCCGCACGTATCGAAGAAAATCGAAAGGGTCAGTCCGGGTTGTGGGCATACGGAATTTCCGGGGACCTCCCAATTGTGTTGGCCACAATAGGTGAAGCCCGGGACATCAGCCTCGTCCGTCAGGCGCTAGAGGCACATATGTATTGGAGAAGGCACGGGTTGAAGGTGGACCTGGTGATTCTCAACGAGGAGGCGAGCGCCTATGAAGAGCCTCTTCGTGAACAACTTGAGCGACTCATCCAAACGCACTCCATGCAGATGGGAACAGATCGACCTGGCGGAGTTTTTTTACGCAGCGTCCATCACATCCCGGAAGAAGACCTGACATTACTCCGGGCCGTGGCGAGTGTTGTGTTGGTGGCGGCTCGCGGTACGTTGCTCAAGCAATTGGGGGTGATCGTAGAAGTTCCTGAACTTCTGGAACGCTTAGCGAGAAAACGTTTTCCACAGGAACCGTCGGCTCCGCTCCCCTTTATGGCGTTACACTACTTCAACAGTCTGGGTGGATTTACAGACGACGGACGTGAATACGTGATCTATCTCGGTCCGAACACTCACACACCTGCGCCTTGGGTGAATGTCATCGCCAATCCGAGTTTTGGTACAATGATCAGCGAATCAGGATCAGGTTTCACATGGTATGGCAACAGCCAGCGCAATCGCCTGACTCAATGGTCGAATGACCCTGTCATGGACCCACCATCTGAGGCTTTATACATCCGCGACGATGAAACCGGTTCTTACTGTACGCCAACCGCTTTACCGATTCGCGAGGGGACAGCATACCGGGCAAGGCACGGGGCGGGGTACACAGTGTTTGAACACAACAGTCAGGGGATTGAGCAGGAACTGACGGTATTTGTTCCCGTCGATGAGAAGGGGGGAGAACCGGTAAAGCTGCAGCGGCTTTGGCTGAAGAATGATTCTTCCAGGCGCCGTAAGCTCTCGGTTACTTACTATGTCGAATGGACTCTGGGCGAGAGCCGCGAAGCTTCCCAGATGCACATCGTAACGCGCTGGGATGACGATGTGCATGCCCTTCTCGCCCGGAATAGGTTTCATCCTGAATACGGAGATCGCATCGCCTTCGCTGCAATCAATCCGCTGCCGACGTCCTACAGTGGCGATCGCAAGTACTTCGTCGGGCGGAACCGCTCTTTGGCGAACCCCGCGGCAATGGATCGGGTTGCTCTTTCAGGTCGTGTGGGAGC